>JAZUQI010000193.1:0-3464 GCA_045605625.1 Clostridia bacterium | reverse complement strand
TTTGGCCAATGGCTTTGAAGATGAACTGTCCACCTGGGAAGACAAATAACCAGCCCCCCTCAGCCAATCCGCCCCGGGGAGGCTCCCCGGAGGTTTTTTCATGGGCAGGCAGGTTTTTTCAAAAAAATGCAGAAAATGATTGGAAAAATACCGTTCACTTGTCGTCTATACAAGTGAAGGAGGCGATACACATGAGCTTACCCCTCAGCCCGGATGCAGAAAAGGAAATGCATCTGGAACAGCTGATGAACCATTATGGAGACAGCCTGCTGCGGCTGTGCTACCTTTACCTGAAAGACGCCCAATTGGCGCAGGATGCGGTGCAGGATACCTTTGTGAAGGCCTGGCAGAAGATGGATACCTTTCAGGGCCGCAGCAGCGAAAAAACCTGGCTGTGCCGCATTGCCATCAACACCTGCCGGGATTACCGGAAAAACAGGTGGCTGCGGTTTGTGGATATGCGGCGCAGCATTGAGGACATTCCCCTGCCCATTCAGCCGGTGGACCCGGTGATCGGGGAAGTGTATGAAATGGTGAAAGGGCTGCCGGAAAAATACCGGGTGTGCGTTCTTCTCTATTTCTGGCAGCAAATGACGCTGGAAGAAGTGGCGGAGGTGCTTTGCACCAGCAAATCCACGGTGCACCACCGGCTGCAAAAGGCCAAGGCTCTGTTGAAAATGGAACTGGAAGGAAGTGAAATGGAATGCGCAAGAACGTGATTCACCAGGCGGTGGAGCAAAACCTGTCCGGCCTGTATATGACCAACGAACAAAAAAACGCCGTGCTGAACCGCATTCGGGAAAAATCCCCTGCCCCCCGGCTGCGCATCCGTTTCTCGGCGGTGCTGGTGGCCGCCCTGCTGCTGGCCTTGCTTACGGCAGGGGCCGTGGCGGCGGTGTTCCTCCGGGGAAAGGATTTCACCCGGCAGGTAGTGGCCCCCATGGCCATGGAAACGGAAGGGGATACCTTCACCGCCGATGAAGTGAAAGAAATTTTGCAGCTGGCGGAAGAAAACGGCATCACGGTGCCCCAGTACGTCCGGGAACATTGGGCCCGGTGGGGCAGCGAATACAAAGAAGAACTGATGCGTGCGCTGGTGAAAACGGAGCTGGGCTTCTATCCCGGCAGCTGGAGCCTGGAAGACCAGCATTGGTACAATCAAATGCTGGTGGAATGCGGCCTTTCGGACAGCATCAGCAGCCTTATCCCCGGGGAAAATGATTTCACCCAGGAAAAGGTTTTGTATATGGCAAACACCCTCTTCAAGGAAAAACTGGGCCTGAACGGCGATCTCAGCGATGCATCCCGCTTCCGCCGCTTTCTCACCTTCGGCATGGATGCCTCAAACCCCAACGTAACGTTCCGGCAATGGTGCGTGGAATATGAGGATTTGCAAACCGGGGCCCAGTATGCTTTCCTCATGCTGGATAACGGTTTGGTCACCCGGCTGTCCCGGTATCAGGAAGGAGCGGAGGAAACCTATGTAAGCGGCCTTTCGGAACAGGAAGTGGTGGATGCCTTCCGCCAGCATTTCGGAAAGAGCGTGCTGCAATGGAATATGGAAGTGCTGGAACAGTTTTACCACAGCTTCGCCATGAGCGACCATACCATAGAAGCCGCCGATCCCGGCGTGCGCATTGTGGGCCAAACCCGGTATCTGCTGCCCGACGGCCATTACACCTACCTGACAGAAGAGGAAGCTGTGAAGCTGGCCCGGGACGCTTGCAAGGTGGAAAACAGCCTGCAGCCCTATGTGGTTTACTTTGGGGATGGCCCTGATAACATGCATTGGAAAATCACCTTTTATGACGGAACGGAAAAAAACCCCCAATTTCGCCTTTATGCCCAGATTGATGGCAAAACCGGGGAAACGGAATATGCCGGCCCTTATGAAGGCCCCTGGTATGCGCCGCTGGTGAATGCCAGCCACCACCCCCCCATGAAGGATAATAAATTCTTCCGTGTATACGAAACGCCGGATCAATGGCGCAGCCCCCTCTTCCCCGATGCCTATTGGGAAGCGCTGGAAGCCCTGGATTTTAACGGCGAAACCCGGGATCAGCGCACTCAGGAATGGGAAGCGGAATACAGCATATTTCACAATCTCTGGCCCTATGCCAATCAGGCGGTGTACTGGTGGTGGGATATGAACCCTCAATTGGATCATCACAATTATTATGTGCCGGGCATCCCGGTGGAAGGGGAGCATATTGCCCGGGAAAAGGCAGAAGAAATTGCCCGGAACCGCTTTATGGAAGAAGCCACTTCCCTCTTTACTGAGGAAGAACTTTCCCGGCTGAATGTTCTGCCTGCCTCCTTTGATTACCATGTGATTGACGGCAAAATCGCCGCTGATGTATGGTACTTCGATTTGCAAATCGAATTTGAGGACGGCACCTTCAGCGACAGCCTGATTTACATCGACGCCCACACCGGAGACGTGCTTATGGCAGATGTTTCTGCCGCCCCCGGCAACGGATAAAAAGGCAAGGAGAATGTAATACGCATTCTCCTTTTTTCATATTTCCCTTTGCCCCTGCATATCCTTTGGGGAGGGGGCAGGGCATGAAGCGGATTATTCTTTTGATGGTTGCATCGCTGGTGCTTGGCGGCTGTGGGGGCCTTCCGGCGCAGCCTGTTTCTGCCCCGTCCGGCAAGGTGATCTGGGTGGAACTGGACACCAAGCGGCTGATCCTGTACGAAAACGGAAAGGAAACCGCCCGGTTTCCCATTGCCGCCGGGGCGTGGGATACCCCCACCCCCGTGGGCATTTTCACCGTCAACCGCCGCTACCAAACGGAGCTTTCCGGCTTTGGCACCCGGTTCATGGGCCTTACCATCCCTTTCGGGGATTACGGCATTCACGGCACCAACAAGCCTTCCTCCATCGGCGGCAATTTCAGCCACGGCTGCATCCGCCTGTACATCAAGGATGCGGAAACCCTCTACAGCCGCACTGGCTACGGCACCCGGGTGGTGATCGACGGCGGCCCCTTCGGCCCCTTCACCCCGGGGCTGCGCACCCTTTCCCCCGGCGACCGGGGCAGCGATGTGAAGGAAATGCAGCTGCGGCTGATAAACCACGGCTTTTTGCAGGGCTGGCCCGACGGCGTGTTCGGCGAAAACACCAAAAAGGCCGTTATCGCCGCCCGGAAGCATTTCGGCCTGCCCCTTTCCGATGCCGCCGATTATGCCCTGCTGATGCGCCTTGGCATTATGCAGTTTGAATGAAGGGGACGCTTTATCATCAAAAGCATACAAAAAACAGGGGCTGCGTTAGCCCCTGTTTTCTGATATTATGCAAAACTGAAACGGGAGGGGCAAGCCCCTCCCCTACGGAGTAAACAAATTCCTCATGCAGAATGCCGAATGCAATTGACAATACCCCAGCCCCCTTTGCAGCGGGAACGATGGAAAGGAAGGAGTTATCCTTCACTTTGCACCAAAGAAATACCGAAACAGCA
>JAZUQI010000192.1:0-1883 GCA_045605625.1 Clostridia bacterium | reverse complement strand
CATGCTGCGGATGCTGCTGCCCTTTCCCCTCACCAGTGAAGCCGGCGCCCGGGTCCCGGGGGCCATGGGCAGCAGCCTGTCCATCGTGGGCGGCATCATATTGGGCCAGGCGGTGGTGGAGGCCAATATGTTCAGCCCCATGCTGATTGTGGTGGTGGCCATATCGGGCCTTGGCAGCTATGCGGTGCCCTCCTTTCCCTTGACCATGGCCATCCGCATCATTCAGTTTTTCCTGGTGGTGCTGGCCGGGCTTGCCGGGTATCCGGGCATTGTGATGGGGGCCTTTTTGCTGCTGGTGCGCATGGTGGGGCTTACCAGCCTGAACCATCCCTACTTCGCCCCCTTTGCGCCCCGGCGGCCCTCCAACCCCGATGACGTGCTGCGCCTGCCCATCTGGCGGCAGCGGCTGAGGGGCTATATGGCCAATGCAGGCTTCATGAACCGGGCCGTGGGCCCCATGCGTGCCTGGGAAAAGGGGGAAAAATGAGCGTATTTGTGAAAGGGCAAACCCACTCCGCCGTCCATTCCATGAAGGCCATGCAGGCCCAGCGCCGGGGGGAGGGCATCCGGAACCAGTTTACTTTATCCGCCGTGCATTTATATGCCCAGATTGTGGTGGGGCTGGCGTTTTACCTGTACCGGCATGTGAGCACCCCGGGGTATATGAGCGTATTGTTGCTGCTGCCGCCCCTTGCCGCCGGGTATGCCCTCAGCCTTTGGTGCACAAGGCAGAAAGGATGGATGGATCGCTTCCCCGGCAAGGCGGCCAGCGGATGTTTGTTTTTGTGCCTGATGATGGACGCCCAATTGAGCCTGTATGCCTTTACAGAAATGGTGCGGGAAATGCTGCCGGATTATAACAGCGCCGTGATTGCGCTGGTGACGCTTTTGTGCGTTTTGCCCTCCCTTCAAAAGCAGCACGGCCATGCCCTGCCGTCGCTGGCCCGGCTGACAAAAATTCCGTTGATTGTTGGGCTTGGGTATTGCCTGGTGGGCGGTGCGTTGCAGGGGAATGTGGATCATTTGTTTCCTTTGTTCGGGCTGGAAGGAAAAAGGATTTTGACCGGCAGCTTGTGGATGCTGTCGGCCCTCAGCGCTGCCTTCACCCCTTTGTATATGCACGATGGCCCCCAAACCCTAAAGCAAAAAAGGAAGGGGCTGTTTGCCCTGTTCGGGGCGGTGGGCCTGGGGGCGGCCACGGCGTTTCTTTCCGCCTGCATGATGCCCTTTTATTTTCTGGCCCGGCCGGATACCGTGGGAAGCCAGCTGCTGCTTTCCCTGAAAGTGAACCCGGATTTGACGGCCTGGTCGGTGATGGTATGTTTGATGATGCTGCTCATGCTCACCAGCCTGGCCTGCGCCCTCAGCCGGGGGCGGCATTTATTGAGCCATGTGGTGGGCAAGCCCATGAATGCCTGGTTTGCGCTTTTATTGGTGCCCCTGCCGGCCCTGTCCACGGATATGGCCCAGCAGGCGGTGATGCTGGGGGCGCCGGTGCGCACGGGGCTGATGGGGGCGGCGCTTTTATGTTTGTTCCTGGGAAGCCTGAGGAAAAAGGGGGAAAAGCGGTGAAGAAAAAAGGGGCGTTGATGGCGCTTTTGTGCGCCGTGCTGCTGCTTTCCGGGTGCATGAGCCGGCATGTGGAGGAGCAACTGCTGGTGATCGTGCTGGGGGTGGATCAAACCGAAACGGGGGAGTGCGTTCTTACCGTGAAAGTGCCCAGCAACACCGGGGGCGAAGGCGGCTCTTCCTCCGAAAAGGAGGCGGCCAAGGGGGGCAACCAGCAGGGCTACCTCACCCTCTCCGCTACCGGCCATCAGTTTGCGGATACCTTGGAACTATTGCTGGCCACCAGCCCCCGTTCCCTGAATTTCAGCCAGGTG
>JAZUQI010000191.1:0-6459 GCA_045605625.1 Clostridia bacterium | reverse complement strand
GGCATGCCCACCAGCAAAAACCGCACCGCCGGGGCCATCAGCCCCACGCAGGCGGCCCACACCGGCCCGCACAGAAAGGCGCACAGAAACACCGGAATGTGCATGGGGCACAGGGCGCTGCCCACCTGGGGGATGTTGGCCGTAAGAAAGGGCAGCACCAGGCACAGCGCCAGGCACAGGGCGGCCAACGTGAGTTTCAGAATGCGTTGGGTATTGGGGTTCATGGTTTTCTCTCCCATTCTTGATGAATTTCCTGTCTCGGACGGGAGATGCGCCATCGCAGCGCGTTTTAATGGTTTTCGCTAAGCATTTGCAACAGATGGGCTACGGCCTCATCGATGATCTGGGCCCGGGTTTGGCTTTGGGCCCCCACCACCGCCGTGTTGCATTGGGAAACGGGCAGCAACAGCCGCCGGGCATTGCTTTGCCCCACAGCCACCGCCATTTTCGGGGTGGTTTCCCCCAGCAGCGCATCCGCCAGCACAATGCCCAATGGACCGGCAATGATATCCGCCCGGCGGCATTGCACCAGCACCGCATTTTCCCCCGTGGCCGCCTGATCCGCCCCGGCTTTCAGCATGGCGCTGGTGGCCAGCGCATTGGTGCCGATGGCAATCACAGGGTGCATGGGCCCCAGCCCGCTTTTGCGCAGGCCTTCAATCAGCTGGGCGCCCATCCGGCCGCTCTGGCCGTCAATAATCAGGATGTTCATGCGGGAAAAAACACCTCGCTTCTTCATTCTTTTGCATTATAACCGATTCGTGCTGCCCCTGTCAACGAATGCAGGCGGAATTGTGGCACCGGCCCATCTTGTGGATTGACAAAAAATCCGCTGGCCTATATAATGTTTGTATCAATATGTGTTCGAAAAAAGGAAGAAAGGATGGAAAAAGCCATGGAAAAGAAAGCAAAGAAAATGGATAAGAAAACCCTCATCGCCAATGGCATTTTCGGCGCAGGTGCTGTGGTTGCGCTGGTGATGCTGGTGCTGGGCGTGCTTCATATTTTCGGCAAAGCCATGAAAAACAAAATGTTCCCCGATGTGATGGGCGTGTTCTTCTGGAATTACCTCATCTGGGGCATCATCGCCCTGATCGTCACCTGGGTTCTGCGGAAACTGTACCTGCGGAAAAAGGCGTAAGGAAAAGCGAAAGCGTGTAAGCGCTTTCGCTCTTTTATTTTGAATTCAGAATGAAGAATTAAGAATTCAGAATTTATAGTGTTTTTGAGCAATCCCTCCGTCACGGCTATGCCGTGCCACCTCCCTTTCACAAGGGAGGCTTTTCGTGCAGAAAATCCTTGTGATGAAAAAACACGATTTTTAAAAGCACAATTTGTGCTGTGCACCATGTGAACGGCCCGTTTTTTACCGTCCCCCAAAGCCTTCCCCTGGAGGGGAAGGTGGGCGCCGAAAGGCGGACGGATGAGGTGGAATAGGCCCCCTTGTGTAAAGGGGGCTGGTTGCGAAGCAGACGGAGGGATTGTTGCTAAATGCGGAATTCAGAATTCAGAATTCAGAATTCGGAATTTATTTTTGCGTAGGGGACGGGTTTCCCGTCCCGTTTCCGTTTTTGTACAATTTGAAATTCAGAATGGATCGTGTAACAGGCAATCCCTCCGCCCCTTCGGGGCACCTCCCTTTCACAAGGGAGGCAACAATCCCTCCGTCACAGCTTCACCGTGCCACCTCCCTTTCACAAGGGAGGCGACAATCCCTCCGTCACGGCTTGCCGTGCCCCCTCCCTTTCTCAAGGGAGGCTTTTAAACCCTGACGGATGCTATGAAAAAAGCCCTCCTTTTCGTGAGGAAGGCTTTCCGCTTTTATTAACTATTGGCAGCAGCAGCGGCGGCATTGGCCCCGGCGATGGCGGCCATGGTGGCAATCTGCTGGCTGATGATCATGGTGAGGGTGCCGGTCATGGCGGCTGTGTTCATGGCCGGGCTTGCGGCGTAGGCGGTGGAAACGATCATGGCGGCGTGCATCAGCCGGGTGGTTTTGGGTGCGCCCCAGAAGCCATAGCCCTTCTGGTGAGACAGCCATTCATCCACATCCAGCATATCCATGGTGATCTGGCGCACATCCACCGGCAGCACGGAAAGGGCGGCCAGAATGGGCAGTTCGTAATACTTGCTGTATTTGCGGCCGGCCTGGCGCAGGGCATCATACAATGCCACCAGCTTGCCGGCCTTATCCGCCGGGGTGCCGTGGCATAGCGCCAGCACGTGGGACACGGTTTGCACGCTGTTGCCGTTGCGGAAATGTTCCTTCAAAAGGGCATAGCTTTCCTCCATATCCTTTAGCAGGGCGGCGTTATCCTTCTCCGCCAGGGCCATCATCACGGCAAACACGCTGTCTTCGGAGGAGGTGAGGAAGGGGTGTTCCTTCCGCATGGAAAGGTACATTTCCCGGCCCCGGGCGATGATTTCCTCCATGTTCCCTTCATCTTTCAACAGGAAAGCAGCCAGGGGCAGGTACTGGGAAATGGAAAATTCCTTTTTCAGCAGGGCGTAGGCGGAAAGAGCGCTTTCCAGGGCCGCTTCCGGCGCATCTTCCAGGGCCAGCATGCAGCTGAAGGCCAGCTCCATGGTGCCCCGGAAATTGGAAAACACCCCGGTTTTTTCCTTCATCAGGTTCCGGCAGGCTTTCAGATGGGCGGCGTCCACCGCCTTGCCCTTGGCGGTGTACAGATGGGCGCAGATGGGCGGCACGAAGGTGTTGCAGAATTTTTCGGCCTGCTTGATCTGGTCCCGGTTCTGAATGAATTGTTCACATAAAGCCTGCAGTTTCGGATCCATGTTTGTTCCTTCTTTCTTTTGTATGTGTCGGATACATTCCGGCAGGTTCCATTATAGCAAAAATGGGGGAAAAAGGAAGGGGTTCCTTTTCAGTTGTCGGCTGGGAGGGCCGATTTGTCAGAAAAAGTGCATGAAAAAAACGGCGGAATCCGCCGCTTTTTGTTAATGATGATGACCGCAGCAGCAATCGTGATGATGATGGCCGTGGTCATGGCCGCAGGAGCAATCGTGATGATCGTGGTGATGACCGCAATGGCAGTCCTCATCCTCGCATTGTTCCATGGCCCTTTGAATGGACCGGGCCACCAGCTTTTCCATCACGCCGGTGATGATATCTTCCTCCCCCTGCACAACGAAGGAGGGAATGTTATCCTCCGTCATTTCCACGGCGGTAACCAGCATCTGGCCGTCTTCCCCATCCTGTTCCAATACGGCATAGGTTTCCCCGGCGTAGGGCACAAGGGCCGCCACGTGGAAGCGGAATTCCCGGCCGTCCGGGGCCATCAGGGCCACAGGGGCGCCAATCAAGCTTTCAGGGTTCATTCTTCTTCTTCGGCGTCCATCATGGCGATGAACTGTTCAAACACTTTCTGGTTCACGTTTTCATCTTCCACGGAAACGTAGATATCTTCATCCGTTTCGGGATCCTTTTCGATCTTCAGGATCAGCACTTCGCCTTCTTCGTCGTCCTGTTCTTCATCTTCCACCAGCATCAGCACGATGTATTCTTCCCCTTCGTACTGGATGGTGGTCAGGTATTCGAACTGGTTGGTCACGCCGTCTTCATCCGTCAGTTCGATAATGCCTTCGGGCAATTCTTCTTCGGGCATGATGTTGTTGATATCGTCTGCCATGATTGTATCCTCCACAAAATGATCTTTATAAAAAACGCTGGCCGTCCGAGGCCGGGGCGCATTTTACCGTTGTTTATCCAGGTATTGCTGCAAAATCACCGCAGCGGCCACCTTATCCACGGTGCCCTTGCGGTTATCCCTGCGCATGCCCCCTTCAATGAGGGCGTCATGGGCGGAAACAGTGGAAAGCCTTTCATCCTGAAATTCCACCGGCAGGCCTTCTTCCTTCAGCTTTTCGGCAAAGGCCATCACCTTTTCCGCCTGAAAGCCCACGCTGCCATCCATATTTTTCGGCAGGCCGCACACCACCAGGCTGCACCCGTTTTGCTGAAACAGGGAAGCAAGGTGCCGGCAATCCGGCCCCCAGCCCACCCGGGTGTACACGCTGTGGGGGGAGGCAATCAGCCGCATTTCATCGCTCAGGGCGATGCCGATGCGCTTATCCCCCACATCCAGCCCAAGAATGCGGTTCATAAGGCTCAGCCCAGTTTGGTGGCCACGTAATGGCGCACCAATTCTTCCAGAATTTCATCCCGCTCCAGGCGGCAAATCATGCTTCTGGCGTTGTTGTGGCTGGTGATATAGGTGGGGTCGCCCGTCATCACAAAGCCCACCAGCTGGGTGATGGGGTCATATCCCTTAGCCTGCAGGGCGCTGTAAACGTGGGCCAAAATATCCGCCGCCGTTTCCCTGTAATCGGGCAAGGGAGTAAGTTTGGTGGTATGATCATTCATCGGCCGTTGCCCTCCTCTCTTACTATCCATCATTATACACGAAATTCCCTTTTCCCGCAAGGCTGAAAAAGGGGATAATTATGTCATTCCCTGTCAAAATTTACATTTTTTACAATTTTCTCCGGCTGTTTTTCTACATATATTATACGCAGCGCGCCCCGGGCGCAAACAAACAGGGGAATCACCGCCATCATGCCCACCAATCCCCCCATCAGCCCTCCGGCGGATAATAGCAGCAGCACATACACCGGGTGCAGGGAAACGGCCCCGGCCATCAGCCGGGGGGATAGGAAATAGCCCTCGATCTGCTGCACCCCAATCACCAGGATCAATGCCCACACCGTCCGGGAAAGGCCCAGGGGCAGGGAAAAAAGCACAATGGGAATGCCGCCGATCAATGGGCCGATGTAGGGAATCAGCTCGCACACCCCCATAATGGCCCCCAGCGCCAGGGCGGAGGGCACCCGCAGCAGAATCAGCCCCAGGGCCGTCAGCCCCATCACCGCCAGGGAGATGGCCACCTGCCCCCGGATGTAGCTGCCCACTTCCCGCTTCATGGCCCGCAGGGCTTTCAGGGAGGTTTTGCGGTATTTGGCCGGAATCCATAAACTGGCTTTGTAAGCGAATGAATCCCGGTCCCGCAGCAAATAATAGGAAAGAACCGGGGCCAGAAACGCCCGGGACAGGGCATTCACCCCACCGGCCAGGGAGGAAAGCAGTTTGGGGGCCTCCGCTGCCACAAAGTTCCCCACTTCCTTCATCCAGGCCTGGGGCAGGTCGCTGTCCAGGTGCAGGGCCTGAAACCATTCCATGCGGCTGATACGCTGCCACAGGTTCTGGATGGTGGAAAGCAGCGCCGGAATCTGGCCGATCAACTCCGAAAGGCGGCTGACCAGCTGGGGCAGCACCAGCACCACCATGCCAATCAATAGGGCCCCCACCCCCACCACGCTCATAAGCGCCGCCGGGCCCGGGGGCAGTTTCTTTTCCAGTTGGGTTTGCAGGGGCTGGCACAGGGCGGCCAGAAGCGCAGCCAGGGCCACCTGCCATAATAATTGCCGGAAGGGCTGCCAGAAAAACAAAACCCCTGCCAGCACGGCGGCCCCTGCCAGCAGCAGGGAAAGCCGGTGTTTTCTTTCCAAGGCGGTGACCATGGCTGTTCGCTCCCTTCCCTTTTATTTCAGGCCCATCATCTTCATGGCCTGCTTTTTCAGCTGTGTGGAGCACATTTTTCCGGAACACTGGCGGCATTTCACCCCAATCAGAAAGCCCAGCATCCCGGCGGTCAGGCATTTTTTCATGATTTCACCCCCTTTCCGTCGCAAAATACCGTCACATGGCCGCAGGTTTCCCCCGGCAGCACGGAAAAGGAAGTGGCGTACCAGCGGCCGTCGGTCAGGTCGTCCAGGGGCCCGGCGGAAATTTCCAGGGCCGCCACCCGCAGGGTCTCTTCGTTTATCAGCGCATCCGTTACCACGCCGATGCGTTCCCCATCCGGGTCGGATACCCGGAACAGGTGGTAATCCGCATCCTTGGGGGGCTTGCGCATCTTTCCCTTGGCAATGACGGATACTTTGCCAAGCAGGGCAATCTGCTCCCGGTCCAGCCATTTGGGGCCCATGATGCCGCTGCGGATCATCATCCCCCGCACTGTGCGGCCGTCCCGGTTCAAAACGGCCCGCATCACGCTGCCCGTTTTCTTGCCGTTGCAAATCACCGGCATGCCTTCCAGCTTCTTCATTCCCGTCATCTTTTTTTCTCACCCGGTTGCTATTATGCCGCCTCCTGCCCTGCAATACACTGGGAATCTTGGGGTGTTTTGTGGCAAAAAGGGGGGATGCACCACAACCTGTGGTGGTCAGAAAAGAAGTAAAAATTTTTCAAAAAAATTTGAAAAAAGGTGTTGACAAATGGAAAGATGTTTGATATTATAATCAAGCACGATGCGAGGCGGTGCGCCAAGCACGGGCAGAGGACCTTGAAAACGATACAGAGAATTGAGGAAAGAACGACAGTTAATTCTGGAATGAGTTTTACTTGTTGGACTGGGGAACCAGAACACCAAGTTAATGGAT
>JAZUQI010000190.1:0-12015 GCA_045605625.1 Clostridia bacterium | reverse complement strand
AACCATCCATCCGGATGGTTTTTTTATTGCGCTGTTGCACCGGGACTTGAAGCTGTGCGCCGCTAAAGCGATAGAATGCACATCGATGGGGCGCAGAGCCGAGCGCCCGCTGTGCGGGATGCAGCGAGGCGGCAGCGTGGTGAACAAAGGAGCGGGGCAAGCGGCAGCGCAGCCAGGCGACTATTGTGAACCTGCCCGAGCGCAGCGAAACCAGGTTCCAGCGGAACCATCCATCCGGATGGTTCATTTATTTGCTGCGAAGACGGCATATTGACAAACACCAATTTTTTCTTTACAATAAAATCAGATGTAAACGGTAGAAAAAACGAAAAGAAAGGCAGGGCAGTTTATTCGAGTGCCTCATACAGGTTTCTTTTTGGGAAAAGAGTATAAAAAGCGAGGAAGAAAAAATGAACAAAAGAATCAGTAAACAGTTTATCAAAATGGCAGGCGCATGGCTGCTGGTGATGCTTCTGATACTGACGGGTGCCGCAGCAGAGGAGCCGGATATTGAAATTCTGGGCCTGATGGAAACGGTGGCTATGGGCATGGACGGGACGGCGGTTTCCGAACAGGTAACAGCCGTTCATGAAGGGGCATCGGTCTATTCCGACGGCACCATGTTTAAAACAACGGTATTGGGTTATGAGGAAACCAATGTGCTTTATCTGTGGCCAAAGGATGGGCAGATGAACCAGGTGGTTTACAATTTCTCATACGATGAAAACGGGCCGACGTTCAACGAAATATTGGCAATGCTGCAAAACAGCTTCGGCGAACCTGCCCTTCGTATGGATCAGGATAATCTTTTCAAGCCCACTTCATCGTATGAATGGAGCATTGCCGTCAGCAACAAAGTATCCACAACCAAGCAAACGAATGGTTCCGTTGAAAACCAGACGGTGGAAGCCGTTGAGTATCTGGTGGAATATGGAGACAGCACGCTGCTGATACTGATCAAGAACACGGAAATGAAAATCTTTGTGGAGTTGTTTGGATCCCTTCGGAATATTGGCACGGATGATTATGTGGAACTGATTTATACCGTGCTCAGCGATGCGGATGCCCAGGCGGTTCGGGAAGCCGGCTTGCCCTTTGCAACCTATACCACCGAAGCGGAAACGGCTGCAGCGGAGGCGGAAACAGAAGCAGCGGAGGCCCCTGCCAGCCTGACAGACGGGGAATTTACCTATACCATCACCGGCGGAGCAGCAATGGTGACCGGCTATACCGGTTCCGGCAAAACAGTAAAAATTCCTGCGGAGGTTAACGGTTATCCGGTGACGGTGGTGGAGGGCTTCGGCAAGGGATACAGTGAGCTGAACAGCATCATCCTTCCCGAAAGCATATCCTCCTTCCAGGCTGCGGCGTTCAGCGCATTTGCCAATGTTTCGTTCACGGTGGAAGGGGCCAATGAACATCTGGCTTCCATCAACGGCAGCCTGTACAATAAGAAAGAAAAAACGCTGCTGTTCGGTGCCGCAGGTGTGCTGGAAATTCCGGAAGGCATTGTGGCTATTGCCCCCGATGCATGCCGGGCACGAAAGTTTACCACCGTGAAGCTGCCGGGCAGCCTGAAAGCAATCGGGGCCCGGGCATTTGAAAATGCAGATCTATCCTTCATTTCCTTTGGGGAAGGTCTTGAGGAAATTGGCGAAAATGCATTCTGCAATGCCAGTCTCAGCCGCAGTGCATTGAAACTGCCGGAAAGCCTGATCACCATTGGAGACCGGGCATTCAAGAATTTCGGCGTGGTCAGTGAAATTTCGCTGGGCAGCAGGATTGCGTGGATCGGAGATGAAGCCTTTGCCGGGCTGAATATTCTGGGCACACATTTGGCACATTATCCCTGCAGCCATTCCAAATGCCGGGATGACCATTCCATGAAATTCTACCTTACCCTTCCTTCCACCCTTACCCATTTGGGCACACGGGCCTTTGCGGATCTTTGCTGGGTGCATAAGGACGGAAGCGGCGGCTATTGCAGCGTATCCGGAAAATTTTCACCTGCGGACGGGAAATTCCGGTATGTTTATTATCCGGGCACGCTGAACATCACATTTGATGCGGATGCGCTGGGCGGCGTAATTCCGGATGGGGCGTTTGACCAACAAAACGGCCGCTACGAAGGATGGAACAACCACAATATCAGCGATCCTCAGTTCTATGTAAAAGTTACGCTTTCCGGTAATGGAACAACCCTGAAAGTCGGAAACCGGGCTTTCCGAAACCTGAATAACATCACCCTTCCAACAGGGACGAAAATTGCCAGTGTGGGAAGCAATGCATTTGAGGAAACCAATATTTCCGGCACGCTGTCCTTTACGGATGAATGCACGGTTTTTCCCAGCGGTGCTTTCCATGATGCATCCGGCATGTTCCTGATCACTTACATTCCCGATTCCGTTACCCGTATTGAATCCCAGGCTCTTTCCTTCTCCGGCATTACGGAAATTGAACTGGGGCCGCAGCTTGAATTCATTGCGCCGGATGCCTTCCGTGCCAATGTGCTCTTCACAATATACAGTGATACCTATGCAGAACAATGGGCCATTGATAACCTGCAGAATTACCAGTACACCAGCGTTCAGGAGGACGACCTTTCCTGGCTGAACAACTGATGAATGAAAAAACGGGCGCATGAAACATCGTTGCTTTCATACGCCCAAACCCTGCTTTTCCGTTTGAACAAATAAGGTTCAGGCAGAAAAGCAGGGTTTATTATGTAGGGAAAAACAAAATTGTGCAATGCGGGGAAACGTGCTATAATGAACGGGAGGATAAAAAAGGAGATTTCCTTGTATGAAAATGAAACGATTGTTGGCCGGTGTATTGATTGTGATGTGCCTTGCATCCGGTGCCGCCGCCCAGGAAGAACACGCCCATGCATTTGACCAGTGGGACCGGGATTTGGCATGCCATTGGCAGGCTTGCCTTTGCGGCGAAGCGGCCCCCGGGGAAAAAGAAGCCCATGCCTTGCAGGACGGCTGGCTGTGCGTAAAGTGCGGCAGCGAAATCACCCTGCTGGAAGAGGGCGCCGGGGAAATTGATAATTATAATGAAGATTATGACCTTCTACGGATGACGCTTTATGAAAACGGCGCCGCCGTGGAAGATTACCGCTATGTGTATCAACGGGATGAACAGGGCCGCATCCTTGGCAAAACCTGTTATTGGAACGGCCTCCTTCAGGAAGAATGCACGTACCGGATCAACGCCTGGGGGGAATCGGTGCCGGTTCTGCAGCTATTTTATGAGCAGGATGGCGCCACCTCCCGGAATGAATATGATATGTACGGCAACATCGTGAAAGTGGTGTGTCTGGAGCCGGACGGCAGCCTTTCCTTTGAGGAAACCACGGAATATTCCTACGACGGCGAAGGCAACATCCTGCACACCAAAGTGTACGGCCACTTTGCCGAAGGGGAAAGTTACCGCCGGGAAACCAACGGGCAGGGGGACGGCGTATTTTCCGCCCATTACGATATAGACGGCCAGGAACTGTTCCAGTTCCGCACGGATTTCGGCTATGACGCCCATGGCAATAAATTGTGGAGCAAGCAATACCTGAACGGCGTTCTATCCTCGGAAAGCATCTACGAAGTGGTGCAGGCGGAAAGTGATTTTCCCTTCAGCTATGAAAAAAAGTGCATTGCTTACCTGGAAGAGGGCGGCTGGGAAGAATGGGAATACGATATGGACGGCAACGAAATCCGCTATGCCCGGTATGATACCCTGGGCACGGAAATGAAGGAATGAGAAAATGGATACACCTTTGATGGAAATAGAGGCCCTCTACCAGGCCTATGTGGATAAGGCCCTGCAACTGGAAAGGGAAAAGCAGCCCGGCCAGGGCCTGCTGGGCTTTGGAGCCAAACCGGCGGATGACCCCTGCCATGCGGCCTTTGTGGAAACGGTGAAGGAAACAGCCGCGGCCTTCGCCCGGCAGGAAACGGCACCGGAAGATATAAAGGCGGTGGTGGGCTTCATGCTGCACGCCCCCCACATGTACCGGGAGCCCCAAAGCCTGTACTGGACGCTGATTGCCGCCCAGGGGGCCGCCCTTCCCCTGATCCACGGCCTCACCAAGGAAGATGCGGAACAGCTGCAACGGAAATTCGCCCGGGATGTTCGCCCCTGGCAGCGGCTGCCGGTGCAAAAGGAAATCTTTCGGGCCCTGGAAAAACGAAAAAAAGAATAAATCAAAAAGCGCCTCCCCTGTCATTTTGCAAGGAAGGCGCATTTTTTTCATTACTTGAACAGATGCTTTGCGAAGTGATACAGGCCGTTTTTCCACACGAAAAAGTTATGATCCCCCTGGGTGACGTAGAACACATTTTCCGTTCCGTTCTTGGTCAGGGTATCGGCATAGATCCGGGGCCATTCCCCCACGGTTTGATCCCGATCCCCGGTGTTGATCAGGATGAAGGGATTGCTTCCTTCTGCCGCCTTTAGGGTATCTTCCGTAAACAGGCCCTTTTCTTCTGTAAAGCCGGTGTAGGGCAGCAGACCGGGGGCCGGAGCAAAAGCGCCAATATACCCGAAGGTTTCCGGCATGGAAAGGCCGATGTAGAGCGCTTCCCGGCCGCCCATGGAAAAGCCGGCCACCGCCATATTTTCCTTGCCTTCCAGGATCTTATAATTTTCCTTGATGAAAGGCAGCAAATCATCCCGCAGATCGTTGATGAAATAATCAAAAGCAGCAATGGCTTCCGCACTGTACATGCCGCCGGTGGACGAGGTGCCGGCCGGATAGGCCTTCACATTGGGGGTAACCGCAATCATTTCCACCGCTTCCCCGGCCGCTGCCAGGTTGCCCAAAATCACTTCCGGCCTGCCGCCCGTCCATTCGCTTTCATTGCCGCCAATGCCATGGAGCAAAAACAAAAGCGGATAGGCCTTTTCCGGATCATAATTGGCCGGCAGATACACAAAGCACTTGCGAAATTTGCCGCAGGACTTAGAAAAATATTCCTTGGATTCCAGCTTGCCATAGGCTACATCTTCCTGCTTCTGGTCATAATCCTGAGGCGGACGGAAATCATTTTCTTCTGCCAGGCAGGGGGTTACGCACATTATCATCACAAACAACAGTAAAAACCACTTCATGGAACCAAACTCCTTTTCCGATTCTTATAAAATAATTGTAAATGACCAGAAAAAAGCTGTCAATAGCAGTTTTCACGGATTCCAGCCTGTGCTATAATAAAAGAAAGACAGAAATATCCCGGAGGGATGTTCATGAACAAAGTGATTCTTTTATGCGGAAAAATATGCAGTGGCAAAAGCACCTATGCAAAAAAACTGATCCATAAAGAAAAGGCCGTGCTGCTTTCCTGCGATGAACTGATGCTTGCGCTGTTTGACCCCCTGCTTGGGGATAAGCATGATGTGATTTCGGAGCGCACCCAGCAATACCTTTACCAGAAATCCCTGGATATCATTGCCGCCGGGGCCAATGTGCTGTTGGACTGGGGATACTGGCAAAAAAGCCGCCGGGATGCCGCCCGGGCCTTCTACGCCGAAAAGGGCATTGCAACGGAATTCCACTACATCGATATTTCCGATGAAAACTGGCAGAAAAACGTGGCAGAGCGCAATGCCGCCGTGCTGGATGGCAAAAGCGATGCCTATTTCATCGATCAGGGCCTGGCTGAAAAATTTGAACGCCTGTTTGAAGCCCCCACCCGGGAGGAAATGGACGTTTGGTATGTGAATGAACGAACCTAAGGAGGAAGAACCATGCAGAAAATCAATTGGGGCGTACTGGGCACCGCCGATATCGCCAAGGGCTGCACCATTCCCGGCATGCAGCAGGCGGAAAACGCCGTATTATACGCCATTGCAGGCCGTTCCCTGGAAAAGGCCCGGCAGTTTAAGGAACAGTTCGGCTTTGAAAAAGCCTATGGCAGCTATGACGAATTATTGGCCGATGAAAACGTGCAGGCGGTATACATTCCCCTGCCCAATCAGCTGCACCTGGAATGGACGAAAAAAGCGCTGAAGGCCAAAAAGCACGTGCTGTGCGAAAAGCCCCTGGCCATCAACGCCCGGGAAGCGGAAGAGATGTTTTGCTGCGCCCGGGAAAACGGCGTGCTTCTGATGGAAGCCTTCGCCTACCTCCACAGCCCCATCGTTTCCGCCGTGAAGGAAGATGTGAAAAAACTGGGGCATATCCGCTATATGGAATCCGCTTTCGTCACCTCCGATTACGGATTGGAAAACATCCGCATGCGCCGGGAAACCTTTGGCGGCTGCACCTATGACCTTGGCTGCTATGCCATCAGCCAGATTTTGTGGATGCTGGAAGAAGAACCGGAAGAAGTAAAGGCCGTGGCCACCTTCTCCCCCCAGGGGATTGATACCCTCTCCTGCGGCGTGCTCGCCTTCCCAAGCGGCGCCAAGGCCCATTTCACCAGCGGCATGGTGCTGCCCACCGGCCAGTTCCGCCGGCTGGACAGGTTCCAGATCCACGGCGTGAACGGCTTCATCACCTCCGAAACGGAATTCAACCAGCAGGGTGAACTTTCCTGGACGCTGACCCTGAACGGCAAAACGGAAACAAAAACCGTAACCGCCCCCCAGAATTACCGCCTGGAAGTGGAACAACTGGGCCGTTGCATTTTAAACGGCGAACCCCTCCATGTATCCGAAACATTCTCCCTGCGCCTTGGCCGCACCATGGACAGGGCCCTCCAATCCATGGGCTATTGATCAAAGGAGCATGGGGCATTTATGAAAAAATACGGGCTTTTTATTTTGCTGTGCCTGTTTTTAGGCATGGGCAGCGCAATGGCGGAAGATTCATGGCTGCAGCTGAGTGCGGAAAGCGGCGTGTATGCCCGGCCCTTTTATCTGGAAGTGCAGTGCTCCCTTTCCCAGGCGGAAATTCACTACACCCTGGATGGCTCCGCCCCCACCCTGTCCTCTCCCCTGTATACCGCCCCCCTGTATCTGGACCGTACCGTGGGCCGGTATGATCCCCTTTCCCATATTCAGGGGCTGCACATCGAAAATGATTATTCCCCCATAACGGATTTTCCCTCTGCCCATGTGGTGAGAATGGCCGTCATCCAGCCGGACGGCACCATCGCCGCCACCGCTGAGGGTACCTTTTTTGTGGGCTACCGCAGCCGGGAAGATTTATTCGGCCCGCTGCCCATCATTTCCCTGATGATGAATAAGGATGACCTGTTTGATTATGAAACAGGCATTTTCATGCTGGGAGAATCCTACGAAGAATGGGCCGAAAAACAGACAGAAGCCTATGAAGCATGGGAAGTGTACGGCAATTTTTCCAACAAAGGCCGGGAATGGGAGCGGCCCGTAACCGTGGATTTCATGATGAGCCCCGATGAACATTTCACCCAGGTCATGGGGGTACGCATCAAGGGGGCCGCCTCCCGCACGGCGCCGCAAAAAAGCCTGCGGCTGATTGCCCGGGATGATTACGGCAAAAAGAACATCACCTATCCCCTGCTGCCGGATAATATCTGTGAAGCGGATGGCACCGTGCTTGCCAAATACAAGTCCATCACCCTGCGAAACGGGGCCAATGACCGGGATAATGCCCGCATCCGGGATCCCTATGTTTCCTTTCTTGCACGGGAATTAAACATGGAAACGGCCATGAGCCGCCCGGTGGTATGCTTCATCAACGGCGAATACTGGGGCGTGTATACCCTCACCGAAGAATTCAGCGATCATCATCTGGCAAATCATTATGGGCTGAAAGACGAAAATATCATCACCATCAAAAAATCCAAAGTGGAAGATGGCACGGAAGAGGACGAAAACCTCTTTTGGGATATGTACCGCTTCATTACCGAAAACGATATGGCGGATGCCGCCCTGTACCAAACCGCAACGGAACTTGTGGATATCAAATCCATGGCCGATTATGCCGCCGTCACCCTGTACATTGCCAATGAAGACGGCATTTTTCACTACAATAACTGGATGATGTGGCGCGTGCGCCAGCCGGAAAGAAACACCCATCCTTATGCGGACGGCCGATGGCGCATGGTGCTGTATGACAGCGATTATTCTTCCGATGTGTACGGCGATGGCAACGCCTACGGCATCAACACCATCAAAAACCTGTTGTTTCAGGAATACGAGGCGTGGCACCCGGCCCGGATGATTACCAGCCTGATGAAGAACGAACATTTCCGGAGGGAAATGGTTTTATCCCTGTGCGATGTGCGCAACCTCTCTTTTGAAAAGAACCGTGCCCTGGCCCTTGCGGATGAAATGGCCCGGGAATACGCCAGCCAAACCAACCAGACGTTCCTGCGTTTCGGGCCGGATTGGGTGGTGAAATGGAATATGGACAGCCATTACCAGAACCGGCTGAATACGCTGAAAACCTTTTTTGCCGGCCGGTATACCGCCTTTTCCTACCATATCCAATCCGCATTCCGGCTAAGCCGCTATGCAGAAATCCGCCTTTCCTCCACAGCGCCGGAAATGGGGTGCATCCTGGTAAATGAGCGGAACATTCCCGTCACCTCCCTGCAGGTGCATTATTTCCCGGAATACCCCATCACCCTCACCGCCCAGCCGGAAGAGGGCTGCGTTTTCAAAGAATGGCGGGTGGTAAAGGGGGAAAACGTGGTGCTTTCCCATCCCGGGAATATCACAACCCAGCTTTCTTTCCAAGGGGACTGCGCCATTGAGGCCGTGTTTGAATCATTTCACCATTGACCCCCTCCGCTTTCCTGTGCTATAATAAAACTTGAATTTAAAAAGGGAGAAAAATGATATGAAACACGCTGTATCGCTTGGCCTGCTGGTTCTTGTCCTGTGCCTGATGACATGCCCGGCCTTTGCCGCAGAGGAAGTACAAATCGATGTGGATCTCAGCCTGGAAAGCGGCTTTTACGCCGAAGAGATGGTGCTGGAAATCACCTGCGATTCCAATGATGTTACCCTCTATTACACCATGGACGGCACCGCCCCCGATGATACCAAAACGTTGTACGAAGGGCCCATTTCCCTGCCCTCCACCGTGCATAAGCCGGATTTGCTCAGCAAATTTCTGGATACCAATAAAGAAGAAAATAATTTTGCCCCCTGGGTGGATTTTCCCTCTGCCCATGTGATCCGGGCAGCGGCTGTGGATGGGGACGGCAACGTGGTGGATACCGCTGCCGGCACCTTCTTCATCGGTATTGACCGGGCGGAGCGCTACGGCGATTTGCCCATTGTGAACATCATCATGGATGAAAAGGACCTGTTCGATTACGATACCGGCATTTATGCCCTTGGCGCCACCTTTGACGAATGGGATGCGGAGCAGGAAGAGCCCTATGAAGCCTGGGAGGTGGTTGGCAATTTCTCCAACACCGGCAAGGAATGGGAGCGGGCCGTGGTGGCAGATTTTTTGATGGCGGAAGGCGAAAGCTTTTCCCAGAACATGGGCCTGCGCATCAAGGGCGGCGTCAGCCGTTCCGCCCCCCAGAAAAGCCTGCGGCTCATTGCCCGGGATGAATACGGCAAAAAGAGTATCAAGCATCCCCTCTTCCCCGATAACCTGAACGAAGAAACCGGGGAAATTCAGGATAAATATAAGTCCGTCACCCTGCGCAACGGCGGCAATGACCGGGATAACACCAAAATCCGGGATCCTTTCATCTCCCGCCTGTCCGAAGGGCTGGAAGTGGAAGTGGCGGCCACCCGGCCGGCCATCGGCTTCATCAACGGCGAATACTGGGGCGTGTATACCCTCACCGAAGAATTCAACGATAACTATGTGCAGCACCATTACGGCATCGATAACGAAAACGTGGTGCTGATCAAAAACGGCGAACTGAAGGACGGCAATGAGGACCTGGGGGATGAAGACCTGTTCTGGGAAATGTTTGACTTCATCCTCTACGAAGATATGAGCGATGCGGATACCTACGCCCAGGCCGCCGAAATGCTGGATATGAAATCCTTTGCCGATCAGGTGGCGGTGGATCTTTACATCTACAACACCGACGGCGTGTTCTATAACAACAACTGGCTCATGTGGCGTGTGCGGGATACGGAGCTTTCCGATCATCCCCTGGCGGACGGCAAATGGCGCATGATGCTCTTTGATACGGATTTGTCCTCCGATGTGTACGGCAACGGCGGTGCCTATTCCGAAGATAACGTTTCCGAATACCTGCAGTACAAATCCTATGAAGAATGGGAACTGGGTGCGCTGGTTCTGAAGCTAATGGAAAACGAGGAATTCAAAAAAGAGCTGGCTCTTTCCATGGCGGATGTGCGCAACCTTTTCTTCAACAAAGCCCGTGCCAAGGCCCTGCTGAACGAAATGAACGAAGAATATGCCCCCTACATGGATGATACTTTCCTGCGCTTTGGCCCCTTCTGGGTGGCGGAATGGAACCTGGAAACCCACTATAAGGATAAGATCAAATCCATGCGCAATTTCTTTGACGGCCGGTATGGCTGCTTCATGGAAATTGTCCAGAAATCCCTGGGCTTTGAAGCCCCGGCCAATGTGAACATCAAAGTATCCGATGGCACGAAGGGCAGCGTGATCCTGAACCACCGGGATACCATGGCTTTCAGCGAAACCATGGAAACCAAGCAATTCCCCAATTACCCCTTCACCGTAACGGCGGTGCCCAAGGATGGGGCGAAGTTCGTGGGCTGGGAAGTGAATAACGATAAATACGCCACCGTTTTAGACCCCACCGCACTCACAACGGAAGTAAATTTCAATTCCTCCTTTGCCATCACAGCGGTATTTGAATAACAAACAAAAAGGGCTTTCGCCACGTGCGAAGGCCCTTTTCAGGAGAAACATGGATATTCAGGAAATACAGCTTTTACAGCTGCAAAACAATTTTCTTCTTTCCCCGGCGGAGGGAAAGGCTGTGGTGCAGGGCCTGTGCGGCCTGCAGGCCCAGTTCTTTCCAAACGCCTGCCACGCCCTTGATATCCGCAGCAGAAACGGGGCGGAAACCCTGCCCCATCTTGTCAAAAACTGGACGCTGCGGGGCACCATGCACCTGTTCCACGAAGCGGATCTGCCCCTGTTTCTGGCCCATTGCGGCCCTTTGTACCGGCTGAATGCATGGACGGAAAAAAGCTGGTGGAACCAGCGGCCGGGCTGGGCCCTTTCGCCGGAAAGGCAGGCCTATTTCACCTCCCTTTTATTGGATGCCCTGGAAAACGGCCCCCTCACCCGGGAGGAAATGAAGCTTCTCTGCCGGGAAAAAGGCATGACGGAAGGGGAAGAAAACAGCCTCTTTGACCCCTGGGGCGGCGGCATCCGGGAAATGTGTGAACGGGGGTTTATGCACTATCTGCCCAAGGAAGAAAAGACCTTTGCCCTTACCACTTTGGTGCAGCCCCTGCCCCCGGCGGAAGCGGAACAGGAACTGGCCCGGCGGTATTTTTCCTGCTATGGCCCCTCCACCCTGCATGACATCATGTATTTTTTCCATATTCCAAAGAAGCAGGCGGAAAAGCGGATGGCGGCATTGCCCCTCTCTTGCGCAGCCTGCCAGGGGAAAACCTATTTCTATCTGGAAAGCGCCCTGCCCCTGCCGGAAAAGATGCCCTCCTGCCTGTTCCTGGCCGGGTTTGACCCTCTGCTATTGGGCCACGAAAAGAAGGAAAGCCTGTTCCTGCCCCCGGAACATGTGCGGAAGATTTTTAACCTTTCCGTCATTGTGATGCCCTCTCTGCTGGTGGATGGGCGCATCCGGGGCCAATGGAAGGAAAAGGGCGGAAAGCTGCACATTGCCCTCTTTGAAAAGCTGACGAAAAAGCAGCGTTCTTCTTTGGAAGAAGCTGCCTTTGCCCGATGGGGCCACGGTATCAAAATTCAATATGACGAATAAAGGAAAAGCAGAGGCCTGCATAGCCCCTGCTTCTGGTTGTCAAAAAAGTATTTTTGACAACCAGCGATTGAAAATCAGCTAAAGCTGTTTTTCAATCGGAGCATCACATTTACTGTAAAAATGGGTTTGCAGCCTCTTAAGCAGAAGCTGCAAACCCTATTTTTACGGC
>JAZUQI010000189.1:0-3618 GCA_045605625.1 Clostridia bacterium | reverse complement strand
TGTTTCTGCCGGGATTGCCATGGTTTTGTATGTGGCGGTAACCTTGTGCATCGAAGCGGTATTCTCCCTCTTGTTTCAAAACGCCGCATACCAGGCAAGAAACTTAGTGACCAGTTTAGGGGCCATGAGTTGCTTCCTTTTGATGGTCCCGTGGCTGTTTTTAGGGGGATTGCCGGAAGCGGACGAGGAAAAAGAAAGCCTGTTTCGGAAATTTTGCAGCTATGTGCTGCTGCCCATTTACCTGGTGCTGGTGGGGATTTTGCTTTTGTATGTGGGCAAAATGCTGATCACGTTCCGGATGCCGGAAGGGGAAATGAACCCCTACGCCATTTTGGCCCTGACGGGTTTTGTGGGCCTGCACCTTTCCCTGAACGGGGAAGAAAACAAGCTGAGCCGCTGGTTCAAAAAATGGGGCGGTTTTCTGCTGATTCCCGTGGTGGCGGCCCAGGCCATTGGGGTATATATCCGGGCGGCGGCCTATGGCCTGACAGAAGCACGCATTCTTGGCATGGTGTGGACGGCGGTATGTGTGGCGGTGCTGGCATGGAAGCTGTTTGGAAAAAACATACGCTGGTTCTTCCCGGCGGTGGCGGTGCTGGCCATCTTATGCTGCTGCACGCCTTTGCATGTGCAAAACCTGGCGGTGTGGAACCAGGAAGCCCGGCTGGAAGCGGCCCTTTTGCGCAATGATATGCTGGGGGAAGAGGGAAACATCCTGCCCAATCCCGATGCCCAATGGGAGGACCGGAAAATCATCTGGTCTGCCGTGGAATATTTGAATCAAGCAGATGCCCGGGACGGCAGCCTGACGGCCCGGTTGCAGGCCCAGCAAAAGGAACTGGAAGAAAAAGAGGGAACCGATTCCTATCCCATGTATTGGGGCAGCCCTGCCATCAAGAAAGAATTATTGGGATTTGCAAAACCGGTGGAAAAGGAAACCTGGTATAGCCGTACTTATGATTTTAAGGGCGGCGCCGACGCATACACGCTGGATGCCCGGGGATATGATTTTGCCCGGTATGTGCATGTGGGGCAGAACTTGTATCTGGAGGAAACGGAAGAAAGAGAGGCGGAGATCTTTTGCGATTTGCCCGGGCTGTTGCTGCAGGCGGAAGAAAGCCACACCCAGAAAACGCCCCTGCAGGTGCCGGGAGGCATGGAACTGGTGATCGATGGGGAAAAGGCAGATCTTTCCGTGCTGCTTAACGGCATGGTATGCAGCCGGGAAGAAAAGGTGGCCCTTTCTGCGGATAAAGTCACGTTCCCTTCCGGCAAAGTATTCCATGTGGATCAATTGACCCTGATTCGCTATCACCGGGAGGATGAAAGCGATATTGATGGCTTTGTGCGCCTTTCCGGCTGGCTGATGACCCCGGAAGCGGAATAAAATAATCAACAAAAAACGCTGTTGCACTTTGCATCAGCGTTTTCGTTTGCTTATTGGTTTTTCCGGGCCAGGGCCTGTTCCAGGTTCCAGCGGATATGGTCTTTCAAATCATCCCAGCCATCGAAGGAGAGGCCGAACACCCTCTTCATCTTGTCCACCACATACAATTCCGGGGTGCCTATTTCCCCGGTGGCGGTGATGGTGCCCTTATATTCCGGCATCATTTCCTTGGCGGCCAGGGCAATTTCATACCAGGTGATGAACCGGTTGCCCAGGGCGAAGAAGATTTCTTCGTTCAAATCACTTTCCACCAGTTTCACATACAGCTGAGCAATTTGGCCGGAGGAAATGAACTGGGTGCCGTCCCCGGCAGGGAAATTCATATCCTGATCGTTCACAATGGCATCGGCAATCTTCTTGAAACGCACGTCGGACTGGGAATAGCCGTTTGGCACGGCGGGGTTGGAAAAAGTGTAGCCGGGGCGGATGATGTTTCGCCGCATCTGCACTTTATCCCCATAGCCGCCCTGGCGGCTGTAATACTGGCGGAAGCCCAGCAGGTACATTTCCGTGGCGGCCTTGGTGGAGCCATAGAGGTCGTTGGGGATTCGCAGGGCGTTTTCATCCATCACCCGGCCCATGGGCCCGGTGGCGGCGGTGGAGGACGTATAGATGAAGTTTTTCACCCCGGCCTTTTCGGAAACATCCAGCAAATGGGCCGTTACCCGGGTATCGTTTTCCAGCATGGCTTTGGGATCGTGGCCCCAGCCAAGGGCAATATGGATCACCGCATCGCAGCCCTGCACGCACGTTTCCAGTAAATCCAGCTGCAGCATATTGCCTTCGATCAGTTCCACATTTTGCATGGTTTTCCAGGCCGGAATACGGTCTGCCGTGCGGGTAAGCAGCCGCACCTGGTGCCCTCTTTCCAGCAGGGCCAGGGTGACATACTGGCCGATATTGCCGGTGCCGCCGGTAACAAAAATACGCATGGGGTATGCCTCCTTTGCAGATAATACAATACAGTTTTTTCTGAAAATATCCTATCATTGTTTGGAAAGGATGGGAAGGGCAAAAAGGCCGCATTTGGTGACAGAATGGGCTTTTCTTCAAATACAGGGGAAATACAAAATGTGTATTGACAAGAAAGACACTTGTGCGTAAAATAAGGACGAATCTCAACGAAGCCTGCAGAATCATGAATGGGACTGTGGGCGGAGGGAACTCCGGAGAATCTCATGAAAATGAGTGCCGAAGGTGCAAGGCCGGTGCAAACGGGCTGAATCTCTCAGGCAAAAGGACGGAGCAGGCCATAATATGCATGGATGTATCGCATGCGTCTGCGAAAGCCCCCGGAGCTGCCACTTGAGGCGGCTTATTTTATTGCAGAAAAGGGGAAGAAAACATGGATCAATTTTTGAAAGCCCTGGAAAACGGAAACGGTGTGGTGAATACCTTCATCTGGACTACGCTGGGCCTTGTGCTGCTGCTGGCTACCGGCATTTTGACCACGGCCATCACCAAAGTATTTCAGGTGACGCAGCTGAAACTGTGGTGGAAAAACACCATTGGCAGCCTGCTGAAAAAGGAAGTAATCAGCCATGACGGCAGCGGCAAGGCCATTTCGCCCTTCCAGGCCCTGTGCACGGCCCTGGCAGCCACCATTGGCGTTGGCAATATTGCCGGTGTGGCGGCGGCCATTGTGATTGGCGGCCCCGGCGCCGTGTTCTGGATGTGGGTGGCGGCCTTCTTTGGCATGATCACCAACTATTCCGAAAAGGTGGGGGGCATTTTCACCCGCCGCCGGAACGCCAACGGCGAATGGAGCGGCGGCGCCATGTATTACCTGCAGGATGGCCTTGGCAGCAAGAAGGGCTGCAAAAAAATTGGTAAAGTGCTGGCCATTTTGTTCTCCGTGTTCACGCTGCTGGCTTCCTTCGGCATTGGTGCCATGGGCCAGGTGAACAAAATTGTGGTGAACATTGAAAGTGCATTCCCCATTCAGGCCCTGAAAGACGTGGTTTTGTATGAAGGGGTTACGCTGTATTCCCTCATCATTGGCCTGACGCTGGTGGCCCTGGCGGCGGCCATCACCCTGGGCGGCCTCAAGCGTGTGGCATCCTTTGCGGAAAAAGTGGTGCCGTTCATGGTGGTATTGTTCATTCTGGGCAGCCTGGTGATTCTGGCCGTGAACTATGAACTGATTCTGCCGGCCTTCGGTGCCATCTTCT
>JAZUQI010000188.1:0-2999 GCA_045605625.1 Clostridia bacterium | reverse complement strand
TATCCAGCCGGTTTACCGGGCGAAAAAGATAATCCCTGGGGCAACCCAAATGATGATACAGCCCCGTTTCCAGCGTGGCGCCGCCTTGCTTGGGGGAATACATGGTGGGCAGCGGCGCAGGCTTATCAATGACGAAAAAATCTTCATCTTCATAGGGAATGGAAAAATCAACGGGATGCGCCGGAAGGGACACGCCTTCTGCCTTTTGAAAAGCAAATACCGCTTCCTGCCCTTCCTTCACCCCATCGGTGGAATGGGCAGAAACGCCATCCAGCGTGATTCCGCCGGAAAACTTCATGCTGCGAAAGGCACCGGCAGAAAGCTTTATCACTTTCAGGGCAATGTGCTGCACGGTTTTGCCATCCTCTTCCCTTTTCACCAAATGCCTGATTTCGTTCATGCTTTCCCCCACTTTTTCATCATCCCGTTTATTATACTGCTTTTTATCAAAAATGGAAATATCATGGGCGCAAATTTCTCAAAAATCAGCATGAAAAAAGAGTTCATAAAAATGTAAGAATTTCCGCATTTGTTCTATCTGGTTTCACTATTGACAATGTATAATTTGGCAAGTAAAATGATGTTGTTTGATGAGAAACGGAGGCATTATCATGGCAGAATCGTTATTGTTCTTATCCAAGGAAAACACACAAATGCCCGCTTTGGTGGTGGAAGGCTCCCACAACCCGGATTCCCTGGCCAGCGCCAGCGGCGTATACATTGCCGCTGCCGGTTCCGCCATGCTGCAAAATGGCGAACAGCAATTGCGCACCAGCGAATACTGGCTGTGGATTGCGGTGGAAAGCGGTGCCATGTCCTTTTCCGTGAATTATAATACCTTCACCCTGTGCACCGGGGATTGCTGCATGCTGCCCCCTTCCACGGCCGGGGTTGTGCTGAGTGTGCCCCAGGAAGCCCGTGTATTGTGGCTGATGGTGGGCGGCACCCTGTCCGGCGCTTTCCTGCAAAGAATGGGGGCGCTTCCCCATCGCATCATGAAGCAGGGGGCGCTTCCCTCCCAGCTGAACCTGGCCAAGTATATCGTGCAAAGCACGGTGCGCCTGGCTTCCGCTGAAGATGCATCTTCCGCCCAGCTGCAGCAGCTGCTTTGGGCCATGCTGGCATCCCATTCCGGCCAGCCCGTGGCCATGGATGCGGTGCTTTCCCATGAAATTGCCAAAGTGGTGGATGCCATGCGGAAAAACCAATACCGGGAAAGCTTTTCCCTCAGCGAAATGGCCGCCCTTTCCCGTATGCCGGTGGAAACTTTCCGCAAACGGTTTGTTTCCGAAGTGGGCATGCCGCCCCAGAGCTATCAGCTTTCCATGAAAATGGAGCGGGCCAAGCAGCTTCTCAAAGAAGGCTACACCGTGCGCCAGGCCGGTGTGGAAGTGGGCATGGCGGATCCTTATCATTTCTCCAAAACGTTTAAGAATATTGTTGGTATGAGTCCCTCTGCTTACAGCAAAACGGCCCTGAAATGATGAACAAAGCCCTTTCACCTGAACAGGCACGGATGCTGTCCCCCCTGCAATTGGCCTATGTGGGCGACAGCGTGCACACGTTGATTGTGCGCAATCATCTGCTGCTGAAAAATTTGAATGTAAAGAAAATGCACCAGAAATCCGTTCAAGCGGTTTGCGCCGTGAACCAAAGCCGGGTACTGGAAAATTTGCTTCCCCTTCTTTTGGAAGATGAACTTTCCCTTGTAAAGCGTGGCCGCAACGCCCATGCCCATCACAACGGCCCCAAAAGCGCCAGTACATCCGAATATGCCGGGGCCACCGGGCTGGAAACGCTGCTTGGCTATCTGTACCTGACCGGAAATGAAGAACGCTTGAACGAATTTACCCCATACTTGTTACCGGAGGATTAAACCTATGCCGTGTGTACCGCTGAAGGTTTCCCTGATTGCCTATACGCCAAACCCTGAAAAAACCTGCGCCCTGGCCGCACGCACCTGCTATTCTGCGCTGGATATGGAAACGCTAAAAGAACGTGTGGATGAAAAAGAGCAGGCGGATTTTCTGCGCCGGGTGGTGGCAAGCGGCCATCTTTCCGTATTGGAACACGCTTCCTTCACTTTCTCCATAGAAGGCGTCAGCCGTGCGCTGCTGGCCCAGGTTACCCGGCACCGCATTGCCAGCTTTTCCGTGCAAAGCCAGCGGTATGTGTCGCTTGAAAAAGGCTTTGGCTATATCATTCCGCCCAAGATCGCTGCCCTTGGCGATGATGCCGTTCAGGAATATGAACAGCAAATGGCAAAAATGCACGAATGGTACATCGATTGGCAAAAGAAGCTTGGCAGCGGCGAAGGCAGCAATGAAGATGCCCGGTTCGTGCTGCCCAATGCCTGCGAAACCCATATCACCATGACCATGAACGCAAGAGAACTTTTGCATTTCTTCTCCCTTCGCTGCTGTGACAGGGCCCAGTGGGAAATTCGGGCCATGGCGGTGGAAATGCTGCGGCTTTGCAAAAAGGCAGCCCCTGTCATTTTTGAAAATGCCGGCCCCAGCTGCATCAAAGGCCCCTGCCCCGAAGGCGCAAAAAGCTGCGGCAATGCCCTGAAAAACAGAGAAATTTATAAAAATATGTAATTCCCATCGGAAGAAAGGAAACCATTATGGCATTCTATCAGAGCTTTGATAAAAAGAAAATGACCCGGAAGGATCATCTCCGTCAGGACAGCACCTGGGAAGAAGAGGGCACCCGTTACCGCAAGGCAGCCAAGCAGAACGATCAGCAGCGCTTTGAAAAAAACGATAAGCGCAGCTTTTCCGGAAAACCCGGCCACGGCGGAAAGCCTGCGCATCAGAAGATGTATTTTCATCAAAAGCCTTCTTCTTTTGCCCCCCCTGCCAAGCCCCAGCGGCCTGCCCCTGCCACCCGTCCCGTAGAAAAGGACGATGCTTTCCTGCCCCCGGAAAACCTGCTGTCCGGCCGCAATCCCATACGGGAGGCCATCAAGAACGGCCGGGATATTGAAAAGCTGCTGG
>JAZUQI010000187.1:0-2961 GCA_045605625.1 Clostridia bacterium | reverse complement strand
GTTGATCATATCTTTCCCGGGCTGGGTTTTGCCGCCGAAGTTCAGCCGCTGGGTGGCGGTATAGCCATCATCGAAGGCCTTTTCGCTGCCGTCGATTTTGTTCTTGGCGGAGTACATGATGGTGAAGAAGTCCTTAAAAAGTTCGCTGTCCCCATCCTGTTTTTCGCCCTGAGCCATGGCAGGAAGATCCAGCGTGGCATCCAGCACATATTCCATGGGCTGAGCGGCTTCCGTTTCCGTCACTTCCAATTTGAAAAGGTAATTGCTGCCGTCGGGCACGCCCAGGTAATACGTGCCTGCGGCATCTGCCTGGAACGTGGAAATGTACAGGGAATTCTTTACGGATTCCCCTTCGGTTTTCTGCAGCACACTATAGTTGGCATCATAGAGGGCAAACTGCCGCCCATCGCCGCCGGACACCCACCAGAACTTGTTTTCCGCAGGGCCGTTCACGGTGAAACGGACGGAGTTGATCATATCTTTTCCGGGCTGGGTTTTGCCGCCGAAGTTCAGCCGCTGGGTGGCGGTATAGCCATCATCGAAGGCCTTTTCGCTGCCGTCGATTTTGTTCTTGGCGGAATACATGATGGTGAAGAAATCCTTAAAAATTTCGCTGTCCCCATCCAGTTTTTCGCCTTGGGCCATGGCCGGTAAATCCAGCGTAGCATCCAGGGTGTGGGTGGCAGCCTGGGCCATCAGGGGCAAAAGCAAAAGGGAAAAGAGAAGGGCAAAGAAGAAAATGGGGGAAAGGATTTTTTTCATGGATGCAACCTCCCGTGCAATCAGAAAAATATGAAAGGTTTTGTTACTTTCTTTGTATCACAAAAGCGAGAAAAGGGGAAGGGGGTTCCTTGAAAATACATCGGGATTGTGCATGGAATGATCTCAAATGAACCGCTGGAGGGCATGAAAAAGGCACATGCCTTGTGCATACAAAACATGTGCCGAAGAATGGTTATTTCACGGTGCCGGGCACTTCGTAGCGAATGCGCATTTTGGGCATTTCCTGCAAAGTGGCGTAGTAATTGGTGGCCCAATCTTCCCGGCCGTCATCCACGTTCAGCCCATCCGCCGGAGGGGCGAATACTTTCAGGGTGAGGGTGCAGGGGGCGGTGAGGGGGGAATCAAAAAATGCGCTCATCAAATCGATGGTTTTGGTACCGGGAGCCTTATAGAACCAGCGGCCGTTCAATTCTACCATCAGGCCGATTTCCTGCTCCACCGTCATTTCGCAAAATTCCGGGTTGCCTTCGAAAGCGAGGGGAATGGCCAGGCCATCCGCATCTTCGCTGCCGCCCCAGCGCAGCGTGGCCGGGAACTGGGCTTCTTCCCCTTCTTCCATGCTGGGCATGAACCAGGGGTCAAACAGCATTTCTTTTTGATATTCTTTCAGCATGGGCTGTTCAATGCCCACGGTGTTGTTATTGGGATCCTCAATTTCAAGGCCCAGGCGGCCCCGATCCCGGAACTGGTAAAGGCTGATGGCCTTGAACCAATCGATGTTGTGATCCCGCCAGTAATGGGCGAACCGCACCACGGATTCCCCCTGCAGCCGGGGGCCGGTGACATCGCCGTCGGTATTGAATTCGGCGGTGATCATGGGCTTTTCGCTTCCGGCCAGCTCACAGGCACGTTTGTAGGTGCGCTTGAACTGGTCCACCATCATGCTGACGCTATCCGCCTTGTATTTGCCGCCGCCTACTTCGGCTACGTCATAGGGCCAGCCGTAGTGCAGGGCCAAATAGCCATCGCAGCTCCAGGCATCGGCAGCGGCGTAGCAATCTTTGAAGGCCTCTTCCTGTTCCACATGGCCGTTTTCCAGGCCCCAGCCGCCGCAGAAAATCTTGCGCACATTGGGGGCATATTCCTTCAGGATATTGGCAAAGCGCACAAAGAAGGCCCCCACTTCGGGGTAGGTATAGCGCTTATTATGCTGGAACCAGCTGCCGCAGCATTCATGGTTGATGCGGATCAGCATCCGGCCAAAGGGCCGAAGCTGCAGGGCAATTTCTTTCAATTCTTCATCGGTGCAGCCGCAATCCAGCGTCAGCGGCAGCAGCACATCCTGGCCGTGACGGCGGATATCCTTCATTTGTTCGAAGGGCTGGCCGTTTACGTTATAGGGGAAATAATCATCATAAGGGTAATCCCACTGGAAGGAAACATTCAGGTCCTTGCAGGCCTCGGAAATCCGGGCAGGCCATTCCTTATCGTGGGGGTAATAGGTATACATGATATTCACGGCCCGATGGGGGCGGCCCAGCTTATGCAGGATATAATCCTGGTTGACGTATTCGGCACGCTCGCTGCCATCGCCCAAATCCAATGCGCAATGGGCCGGGCCCATATAAAGCTTTTTCATGGCAAAATATCTCCTTCATCAGTGATGGGGCTGTTAGCCTTAATGGTACAGAAAAAAGCGGAATAAGTCAAGGGGATTTATGGATAAAAATCCCCATTTAGGCAGCAGAAAGAAGAAAAATCAGGGGAGGGTTTTGTGCTGCCCGGGAGAAAGGATCATCTTAAAAACAGTCAAGTTTTGAAAAGAAAATGTATTGCACCGCATGGGGTTTCAGAGTATAATCAGAAGGGATATGAGGGCAAAGGAGAATGGAACATGATGAAGCGGAAGAACGTGCTGCTGCTGGGGGATTCCAGACGGCAGGGATATCAACCTTTTGTGAAAGAAATGCTGGAAGGAAAGGCGGATGTATACGGCCCCCAGGAAAACGGGCGCTGGGCCGGGTATACCCTGAACTCTCTCCGGTTCTGGCTGAACGAATTCCCCACACCGGATATTGTTCATTGGAACTGCGGCCTGTGGGATTTGGGGGATGATTATGAACTGGGCCGCCCCTTCTCGCTTCCGGAAGAATATGAAAGCGCTGTGGAGCGGACGGTGCTGGTGCTGCGCAAGCTTTTCCCCGGGGTGCGCATCATTTTTGCCACCACCATGCCCAC
>JAZUQI010000186.1:0-1832 GCA_045605625.1 Clostridia bacterium | reverse complement strand
AGGCTATGCTATGTGGGCCTGCAGGGCAGCTACCTGCGGGGCGAAGCCACCGAAGACAGCGACATCGATATCATGGTGGTTCTTGACGCCATGAAAGTTTCCGATCTGGATGCATATCGGAAGGCCATCGCATCCCTGCCGCATGCAGAAAAATCCTGCGGTTTCATCTGCGGCAAAGAGGAATTGCGCCATTGGAACCCGTTGGAAATCTGCCATCTGATAAACACCACCAAGGATTATTTCGGCACATTGGCCAAGCTTGTCCCGGCATACGAAAGGCAGGATGTGGCGGCCTTTGTGAAATGCAGCCTTGGCAACCTGTACCATGAAATATGCCATCGCTGCGTCCATGCTTCACCGCAAAAAAATGCGGCTGCATTGCCCGGCACATACAAGCAGGTTTTCTATATTCTGCAAAACCTGCATTATCTTGAAACCGGCCGTTTCACCGCCACCAAAAAGGAATTGCTGGAAAGCCTTTCCGGAAAAGATAAGCAAGTTCTGGAAACCGCAGTTTCTCTTGGCTCCGGAAGGAATTTTGACTTCGAGGAAGCCTTTTCCCTGCTGTATTCCTGGTGCCGGGAGGCGCTCATTCGCACATCATCCATTGCAGAGGCATCTCTGTAAAAAAGAACGTAATCCGGAGGTTTTCCCATGAAAAACGAAGTGTATCTCCACGGCCAGATTCTGGGCACCCATTCCTTCCTGCTTCGGGGGGATTTCCCCCAGCCCGATTCCTACAGCGAAATCGAGGAACGCTATTTCCTGCCCGGCGGCGAAACCGGCACGGCGGCCACGGTGCTTTCTTCCCTGGGGGTGCAGGTGAAGATGGACGGCACCCACATCGGCACGGAACCGGCGGCGCTGATCCGCTCCTTCTACGCCGATAAAACGGTGGATCTTTCCTCCCTCCACTTCGACAGCGAATGGGAAGGGCTGGTGGACCATGTGCTCATCGCCGGGGCATACCGCACGCCCCTGGGCCGTTTCCAGCACCTGTACGAAATGGGCATCCGGCGCTGGAACGCCCCCAAAGAGCAGGATATCATCGATTGCCAGGCGGTGGGCATTGACCCCTACTTCGGGGAAGAAACCCAGCAGGTGGCAGAGCTTTGCGTGAAGCATCATAAGCCCTACGTCACCATCGATTGCCGCCACGACAGCTACCTGCATCAGCATTCCGCCATCAATGTATTATCCCACGAATGCACCGGCGGCACATACAAGGGCCACACGCTGGAAGAAGTATATGCCCTGCTGACAGCCAACACCGATGGCCTGGTAATCATCACCGCCGGGGAAGGGGGCATGTATTTTGGCCGCAAGGGCCAGCAAATGCAGCACATGCCGGCCTTCCGGGTGGATGTGCGCAGCACCCTGGGTGCCGGGGATACTTACAAGGCCGGGTGCGTGTACGCCCTGCTCCACGGCATGGGGGATGCAGAAACGGTGCGCTTTGCCGCCGCCTGCTCCGGCCTCGCCATCAGCCGCTTTCCCCTGCCCCTGCATCCGCCCACATTGGCAGAAGTGCAGGCCCTTTTGCAATCCCAGCCCTGAAACCCTGTCTTTATACAGCAGATGCTTTGCCGTCTGCTGTTTTTTGATGCCGGAAAAAGGCCCACAGCCCCATCATCACCGTAACGCCATGGCCCAGCAAATGGGCATACCCGGCCCCCAAAATGTTCATTTCCGGCCGGGCCGTCCACACATAGGTGCAAAGCAGGGTGATCAGGCTGCCGGTAAGAGCGGCGTAAAACCCTTTTCTTTGCAGCCCCAGCCCCAGCAGAATGCCCCCCAGCACCTGCTGCACCGCCAGCACCATGGCCATGGGG
>JAZUQI010000185.1:0-3473 GCA_045605625.1 Clostridia bacterium | reverse complement strand
CGCCATCGCAAACTGGGTCCAGGGGCGATGCCCCTGGCCTGCCGCGGGGTACAGGGGCTGCGCAAGCCCCTGCTTTACGCCGCTTCACATTGCTTTCAGCACAATTATCTGATCCGCAAAGCGCTGGGCTTCCTCCTCATCATGGGTGATGAACAGCAGGGTTTTGCCGGCGGTTTCTGCCATTACGGTTTGCATCACGGCTTCCTTGGTTTCCTCATCCAGGCCCTTGAAAGGCTCATCCATCACAAGAAGGGGGGCATCGAAAAGCAGGGCCCTTGCGATGGCCACCCTTCGCTTCATGCCGCCGGAAAGGGCGGAAACACGCTTGAACAGATCCTCTTCCAAGCCCAGTTTTTGCAACAGTTCCCGGGCTTTTTCCTCCTGATTCCGGGCCACCATGCGCACGTTTTCCAGGGCGGAAAAATCCTCGCACAGGCGGATTTCCTGAAACACCATGCTGATGCGCTCCGGCCGGTTTTCCACGGTGCCCTGATCCGGGGCGGTGAGGCCGCAGAGGATGTGGAGCAGGGTGGTTTTGCCGCAGCCGGAGGGGCCCATGATGCAGGTGCGTTTTCCTGCCGGGAGGGTGAGGTTCACATCCTGCAAAACCTGCTTGCCGTCAAAGGCCTTGGAAATACGGTGCAATTGAATATCGTTCATCGAATCACCCTTTCAAAGCCTTTCTTCATGCAAAACAGGAATAATTTTTCAAACAGTAAACTCAGCAGAATAATCACAAAGGTCCAGGCGAAAAGGTCGGCGGTATCCATGTGCACTTTGGCCATATACAGCATATCGCCCATGGAGAAATTGGGCCGGCCGATCAGCTCTGCCGCTACCCCGGATTTCCAGGAAAGCCCCAGGGCAATGCTGCAGGCCCCGGTGAGAAAGGGGCGCAGGTGGGGCAGGTAAATGTGCTTCAGTTTTTGCAGGGCGGTGAGGCGGAAGATGCCTGCCATTTCCAGCATTTTTTTATCCGTGGATTGAAGGCCCTGCAGGGTGTTTAAGTACATCACCGGCATCACCATCAGGAAGCTGATGAAGATGGATAGCTGCTGGCTGCCAAGCCAGATCAGCACCAGAATAACGAAGCTGGCCACGGGAATGGATTTTAGGGTAACCACAAAGGGCCAAAGCAGCATTTCCACCCACCGGAACCGCCCGGCCAGGATGGCCAGCAAAATTCCTGTAAAAAAGCCAAGGAAGAACCCGGCCATGATGCGAAGAGCGGTGTACACCACCGTATGCCAGAAGGATTTTTCCCCCACCAGCGCAAAAAGCCGGCCTGCCACCTGAACAGGGGAGGCCAGCAATAAAGGCTCGTTCAGAAGCAGGGCGGCCAGCTGCCAAAGAAGCAGGGCAAAGGCCACGGCCGCCGTGCGCTGAACTTTTTGATGTTTGAAGAATGCGTTATTTTGCATAGTAGAAGTCTTCGCCGGGCAGCGCACCGCCAACGGAGGCCGGGTTCATATCGAACAGCACCTGCAGGTAGCCGGTGAGGGCGGTTTTCATTTCTTCCCCGTCAATGTAGGTGATGTTGCAATGGGGGATGGCCTTTTCAGCCACGGCGGCCTTCACAATGCCGTATTTTTCCACCAGCTGGGCGGCTTCGGCCGGGTTCTGATTCACATATTCCGTGGAGGCCTTGTATTCTTCCAGGAAGGCGGCGAACACATCCGGGTGCTGTTCCGCAAATTCCTTGCGCACGATGAGGCCGGCGGTGATGAACATGCTGCCGTTGTCCAAATTTTCCCATTCCTTGGTCAGGTTCAGGGCCACACGCAAATTTTCCACCTGGCCCTGGGCCACGGTCACAAAGGGCTGGGGAATCATGGCCACGGCGTTTTCCTGCATTTTCATGGCGGCCACGGTTTCGGTGGGCTCACTCTTCCATTCCATGGTCACGTCCGTATCCATGTTCAGGCCGTGCATGGAAAGCAGATACCGCAGGGCGTATTCCGGGGTGGTGCCCTTGCCGGTGGCGTAGATGGTTTTGCCCTTCAGATCGGCAACGGACTGAACGGTTTCGCCGCCCTTTTCCACCACATACACAACGCCCAGCGTGTTTACAGCCGCAAACTGCACCTTGCCCTGGGTTTTGTTGTACAGAACGGAGGCCAGGTTGGCCGGAACGGCCAGCACGTCCATCTTGCCCTGAATCATCAGGGGGGCCAGTTCATCCGCCGCAGCGGCCATGGTGAAATCGTAGTTCACGTTGGTTTCGCCCTTTTCGGCATCATCCAGCAGCTTCACCATGCCAATGGAGGTGGCCCCTTTCAGGCCGCCAAGGCGCAGGGTGACAGGTTCCGTTTCGGCATAAGCGGCGGTGAGGGATACCATCATCACAGCCAGCAGCATAAAAGCAATCATTTTCTTCATGGTTTTTTCCTCTTTCCGGCTGATCTTTCAGCCAGCATCAGTATAACGGATGAAAAAGAAAAGAAGCGTTGCAATTGCAACACTTCTTGGAAGTTTTTTAGTTTTCCATGGGCTGGTGCAGGGTGAAGTGCCTTCCCTGGCAGGAAAACAGGCCTTTTTTCTGCATCTGCCCCATCACCCGGGACAGGGCGCTGCGGTTGGCCCCCAGGTAGGCCGCCAGCTCCGTGCGGCTGAAGGGAATATCAAAGGAAGGGCCCTGATGCTTCTGATAAATGGAGAGGAAGGCTTTCAGCTTTTCTTCCAACGTGGGCTTGGAAAGGATCTGGATGCGGTTATTCATATCCAGCGCCCGTTTGGCAAGGAGGGAAATGAACCGGTGGATCAGCAGGGTTTCCAAAGGGGATTGGGGCTGCAATTTGCGGATGTTTTCCGGGTGCAGCCACAGAATGCGGCAGGGGGCCCCGGCCATGGCATACACCGCCTCTTCCTTTTGCAGAAAGCTTAAGGATTCGCCGAACATGCCCCCTTTTTCCACGTGGGCCATCATCATCTGGTTTCCTTCCAGGTCATCGGTATACACCTGCACGGTGCCCTGCAAAACCAGCCCAAACCGGGAAAAGGGGGTGTGGATGGGCTTCACCGTATCGCCCTTCTGATAGGCGCTTTCCCGGGCATCGAAAAAACGCAGGGCCTTTTCCATCTCTTCCCCCTGCAAATTTTCAAACAGGAATGTTTCCGAAAGCCACCCGGGGTTCATGGGCCAGCCCCCCTTTCTTTTTCCTCTATACTATGATTGTTGCCGTGCGGTAAACGAACCGCCGCCCGGCAACCCGGAATCTGCAAGCAGATTCCTAATCCTTATTATACCGTGATTGTTGCCGTGCGGTAAACGAACCGCCGCCCGGCAACCCGGAATCTGCAAGCAGATTCCTAATCCTTATTATACCATGATTGTCGCCGTGCGGTAAACGAATCACCGCCCGGCAACCCGGAATCTGCAAGCAGATTCCTAATCCTTATTATACCGTGATTGTTGCCGTGCGGTAAACGAACCGCCGCCCGGCAACCCGGAATCTGCAAGCAGATTCCTAATC
>JAZUQI010000184.1:0-4559 GCA_045605625.1 Clostridia bacterium | reverse complement strand
GCATTGTGCCCATCACAATTTTTATCTCATTCCATGCGGAAATACATTTGATTTCCCGCGTTCTCCCCATCGCAGAAGGGGTACAGGGAGAGCCTTTCTGCAGCAGGGGTTCAAGGGCTGCACCTGCTCCTGATGGCCCGTCCGGTAAAGCAATCCCTTCTTATTCAAACTGAATTTTCATCATGTAGCAAGGATTGCCTTCCTCATCCAAAAACTCCTCCGTGATTTGAAAGCCGCCCTTTTCGTAGCAACGAATAGCCCGTTTGTTCTCCACTTCCGGGTCAATGAACAGGGTATGCACATCCGGGTGTTTTTCATGGATCAAGGCCACCATCTGCCTTAAAGCCTCGCTGCCGTGGCCCCGGCTGCGCTCCCCTTTCACGCCAATCCACATATCCAGCCCGATGGCATCATTGCCCTGTAAATAATACTGAATGAAGCCAATGGGTGTTCCATCGTTCAGGATGAAATAGGGAAACACATCCTTTTGTTCCTTCACCCGTCCGCCATATTTTTCTTCAATCCGCTCCAGCGGCACAAGGCCTTCGCCCTTTTCGTCGCACCAGACGAACTGCTTCAGTTCCGGCTCTGCAAACCAATCCTGCATGGCCTGATAATCCGCCCTTGTGGCTTCCATGGGCCTTAGCTTTATCATACACATTTCCTTTTCTTATATCTCTCACGGAGAAACAACACGAGAATCAAAAACACGAAACATTCCGAACCGGCTTTGGGGAGCGAGCAAAGTGACCTGCCCTCCGGTGGAGGGAGCGGCTGTAAGCCGCAGGGAACTGAGTGAATCAACCGAAGCGACCAGTGCGACGATTGAGGTGGCGTGAAGTGAGAGGGGGATTTTGACACAAAAACCCCCCCTCGTAAAAAATATTTACAATCTCACTTCTGCCCGTAATAGGCGTTGGCGCCGTGCTTGCGCAGGTAGTGCTTATCCAATAGTTCCTGCTGCATGCGGCCCTGCTGGGGGTTCAGCACCATAGCGTGCCAATCCATAAACGCCACTTCTTCCAGTACCACGGCATTGTGCACCGCTTCCATGGCATTTTCGCCCCAGGCGAAAGGCCCGTGGCTGTACACCACCACAGCAGGCACTTCCATGGGGTCTTTGCCCTTGAAGGTTTCAATGATCACATTGCCGGTTTCCTTTTCATATTCGCCCTTGATTTCCGCTTCCGTCATGGGCCGGGTGCAGGGAATATCGCCATAGAAATAATCGCCCTGGGTGGTGCCCATGGCCGGAATGCTGCGGCCAGCCTGGGCAAAAGTGGTGGCCCAGCGGGAATGGGTGTGCACAATGCCGCCCATTTTGGGGAAAGCCTTGTACAGGGCCAGATGGGTGGGGGTATCGGAAGAGGGCTTCCACTTGCCTTCCACCACATGGCCGTCCAGGTCCACCACCACCATATCATCCTTGGTCATGCCGTTATAGGAAACGCCGGAGGGCTTGATTACCACCAGGCCCGTCTCCCGGTCAATACCGCTGACATTTCCCCAGGTGAAGGTGACCAGATTATATTCCGGCAAAAGCAAATTCGCCTGCAGAACCTGCACTTTTAAATTTTCCAGCATTTGTTCATTCCTCCTTCAGTGCTTCGATGGCCGCCTTTTCCATTTCCAGGGCCTTCACATAGGTTTTCAGGAAGCGGTTAAAGCCTTCCACGTCTGCTTCATCCGCCATGAGGGTGACGGTCTTAGCGGCGGCAAACACTTTGTTATCCAGATAATCTTCCAGCGTTTCGTTTTCACCCTTATTCAGCCGATAGGCCGCCAGCAGCGCCATGCCATAAGGGCCGCCTTCCCCGGCCGTTTCCATCACAGAAACCGGGGCCTGCACAGCGGCGCTCAGCATGGTCTGCCCCACTTTGGGGGTTTTGAAGAAGCCGCCGTGGCCATACAATTTATCAATCTTCACCTGCTCCGTAACGGTGAGGATATCCAGCCCGATTTTCAGCGTGGCCAGGGCGCTCATCAGGTGGGCACGCATAAAATTGGCCAGGGTAAAGCGGGCATTGGGGGTTCTTGCAAAGAAGGGACGCCCTTCGTCCAGATCCGTCACGCCTTCGCCGGAGAAATAATTATTGGCCATCAGGCCGCCGCAATCCTTATCCCCTTCCATGGCCTTTTGGAACAGCAGGGTATACAAATCGCCCTTGTTCACATTGGCCCCAATGGCTCCGGCAAATTCAGCAAGCAAGTTCACCCAGGCGTTGATATCACTGGTGCAGTTGTTGCAATGCACCATGGCCACGGGCTTGCCGCTGGGGGTGGTCACCATATCAATTTCCCGGTGCACGCCGGGCATTTTTTCCACCACCACCATGGCAAAATCGCTGGTACCGGCGGATACATTGCCGGTGCGCACCCGGACGGAATTGGTGGCCGCCATGCCGGTGCCGGCATCGCCTTCGCAGGGGCAAACGGGAATGCCTTCCGCCAGATCCCCATCAGGATCCAGGAACAGGGCACCTTCTTTGGTCAAAACCCCGGCATCCGCCCCGGCAGGCAACACTTTGGGTAAAATGCCCCCCAGCGTCCAGCCGCAGGCCTTCACTTCGTCCAGGGCATCAAAGGCATGCATCATGGCCGCATCGTAATCCATCTTTTCGCTGTCCACGGGGAACATGCCGCTGGCTTCCCCCACGCCCATCACATGCAGGCCGGTCAAAAGGAAATGGATATAGCCTGCCAGAGTGGTCAGCCGATGGATGCGGCCAATATGTTCTTCCTGATTCAGGATGGCCTGATACAGATGGGCAATGCTCCACCGCTGGGGAATGTTGAAATGGAACAGGCTGCTCAGCTTTTCCGCCGCTTCCCCGGTGATGGTGTTGCGCCAGGTGCGGAAGGGGGTCAAAAGCTGGTTTTCTTTATCGAAGGGCAGGTAGCCATGCATCATAGCGGAAACGCCAATGGCCCCCACGGTGTTCAGCGTTTCGCCAAATTTAGCCTTTACATCTTTTTTCAGATCGGCATAGCAGCTTTGCACGCCGGAAATGATTTCATCCTGATGATAAGTCCACACACCGTTTTCCAGCCGGTTTTCCCATTCAAAGCTGCCGGAAGCGATGGGCAGATGCTGTTCATCAATCAATACCGCCTTAATGCGGGTGGAACCCAGTTCAATGCCCAATGCACACTTTTTGAAATCCATGTTTTCTTCCTCCTTATGCTTTTCGTACCCAAACCCGCATTTCACCCTTGCCCCGGTTGCCCCAGGCATTATAGGGCACAAAGGTGAGCGTTTGCGTTTCACGCTTTACTTCTTCTTCGCTGTACAGCGCATCGGATGCAGTTTCCCGCACGCCCTCCGCCGTCAATACCATCACCCCGTCCAGCAAATCCTGCCGGAACTGGGCCTCAATGGGACCGTCCTTCAAAATCAGGTTCCAAAGCTCATTCCCATTATCCTTTTCTTCCAGGCAATACACCACCGGGCCCATCATCAGCGCCACTTTCCCGGCGTATTCCGGAATATGGGCGTGGCTGCGCATCATTTTCACTTCCATGGGGAATGTAAGGCAAATTTCATCGCCGTCCTTCAGCCGGCCCACGAATTCATATTGATTCCAGGGGTCGTGATCCATTTCTTCCCCATTGATTTCCAGCTTGTATTCCTTGGCCCAGCCGGGAATGCGCAGGGCCAGCTTCTTATCCCCGGCCTTTTCCACCCGGATGGAAACCTGATTGCCAAAGTAAGGCATGGCGGACTGAATTTTCAATTCCGTTTCGCCGGAACGCACATGGGAGGATACATACTGGTCAATATACAAATATTCATCGCTTTCCGTGAACAGGTACATGGAAAGCCCCATCAGCGTCCGCAGCACATTGGGCGGGCAGCAGGCACAGCCAAACCAGCCCTTGCGCTCGTCATCAATGCGGATATCGTTCCGCCGCTCGCACCTTTCCGGCCACGTTTCCAAGGGGTTCATGTAGAAATACTTTTTCCCGTCCAGGGAAACGCCGGAAAGAATGCCGTTGTACAGCGCCTTTTCCACAATATCCCCATAGATGCCGTGGGGATGGGCCCGGTGCAGCCGGATGGCCGTCATAATCAGCGCAATGGAGGCGCAGGTTTCCGTATAGCACCGGTCCGGCGGCAGGTCATAATCGAAGCTGAAGGCTTCCCCCACATGGGTGGAACCCACACCGCCGGTAATGTACATTTGCTTGTCAATGATGTTGCGGAAAACCCGCTCCGCCGCTTCCACCAAAGAATCATCCCCGGCAGCGGCCCCGGCTTCCACCATCCCGGCCAGCAAATACAATTGCCGCACCGCATGGCCCCTGGCCACCGTCTGCTCCCGCACCGGCATATCGGCCTGATAATAGCCGTAATCATCCCAGAAGTTTTCCCGCTTTTCGTGCAGCTTTTCGCCCCGGGAAAGCCGTTCTTTATGGTAATAATAAGGCTTCTGTCCCCGTTCATTCAAAAAATACAGGGCCAGCTCCAGGTATTTCTTTTCCCCGGTTACGGAATACAGCCTGGTCAGCCCCATTTCCACTTCTTCATGGCCGGGTTAGCCGTGAATCTGGTTTTCCCC
>JAZUQI010000183.1:0-8090 GCA_045605625.1 Clostridia bacterium | reverse complement strand
TGCCCTCCCGTTCAATTTCATAGCCTGCGCCTTCCAGAATTTCCGGCATCACTTCTTCTTCGGTGAAGGGCGGCGGCACGGGAATTGTGGCCAGGGTATCGGCAATGCAATCCATCAGGGCGTCAAAACCCTTGTGGGCGGCGGCGCTGACGGGGAAGATGGGGTAGCGGTCGCCGATATGATCCCGCAGCATTTCCAGGCCCGTTTCGCCATCGGGAATATCCATTTTATTGGCGGCGATGATCTGGGGCTTATCCGCCAGTTCGCCGTACTTTTTCAGTTCCGTCATGATCTGCTCAAAATCCTCCACCGGATCCCGGCCTTCGATGCCGGAAGCATCAATGACGTGCAGCAGAAGCCTTGTGCGTTCCACATGGCGCAGGAAATCGTGGCCCAGACCGGCCCCTTCGCTGGCCCCTTCCACCAGGCCGGGAATATCCGCCATGATGAAATCCTGGCCGTGCCGGGAGGCAATGCCAAGGTTGGGGGTGAGGGTGGTGAAGTGATAATTGCCAATCTTGGGCTTGGCCGCCGTGACCACGCTGAGGATCGTGCTTTTGCCCACATTGGGGAAGCCCACCAGCCCCACATCGGCAATGGATTTCAGTTCCAGAATGAACTCATGCCGCTCGGTTTTGGTGCCGGCCTTGGCAAAATTGGGGGCCTGCCGGGTGGGCGTGGCAAAGTGCATATTGCCCCAGCCGCCACGGCCGCCCCGAAGCAGCACCTTCCGGCGGCCGGCTTCGTACATATCCGCCACCACCACGCCGCTTTCCTTTTCCCGAACCACGGTGCCCACGGGAACCTTTACAATCAAATCCGCCCCACGCTTGCCGGTGCAGCGGCCGGAAGAACCGTCGCCGCCTGCTTCCGCTTCGTACTTGCTGCGAAAGCGGAAGTCAAGCAATGTGTGCATATTTTCATCGGCCAGCAATACCAGATCGCCGCCACGGCCGCCGTCCCCGCCATCGGGGCCGCCGTTTTGCACAAATTTTTCTCTGTGAAAGGATACGCAGCCATTGCCGCCGTTGCCGGACTTGGCAATAAAGGGCGCGCGATCAACAAATGCAGCCATACTTTCCTCCTGAAATAAACATAACCAAGATAGTATAGCACAAATGGAAGGGGAAAAGCAACAGAATAAAATGAAGAATTGAGAATGAAGAATTTTTCGCACCTTGTGGGAGGGATACTGATTATTGCAATTGAGAAAAGATAAGCTTCCCCGATGTGGGGAAGCGAAAGGGTTAAAAGACAGAATTGTGTATTTTCTTTTCCTTATTTCCAATTTTCTATAAGCCTCGTGAACCCATCCAGCATACCGGGCAGGGGAACGGTTTCGGCAGCCACGGCCGGCAGGGTGGCAATGACGGCGCCGTTCAGCAGAATGCGCACCTGGCCAACCTCCTGCCCCTTTTCCACCGGGGCGGTGAGGCTTTCCGGCAGGGTGGCTTCAAAGGAAAGGCCGCTTTTCTGCCCGGCTTTCAATAAGAGGGAAAGGCCCTGGCCAAGGGCCACATCCACCTGTTCCTTTCGGCCCAGCTTCACCGGGAGCTGTGCACCGATCAGATCCCCGGGCAGGGCAATATCTTCCCTGCTGTAGGTGGCAAAGCCATAATCCAGCATGGCCCGGGCTTCGTCAAACCGGGTTTGGCTGTTGGGCACCCCCAGCACCACGGCAATCAGCCGCATGCCGCCTTTTTCGGCGGTGGCGCACAGGCAATATTTGGCTTCGTTGGTGGAGCCGGTTTTGGAGCCGTCGCAGCCCTCATAAAACCGCACCAGCCGGTTGGTGTTGGTCAAATCCGTTACCCGGCCGGAGGGGTGGGTGAGGGTATCCATCCAGATGGAGGAATATTTGAAATAATCGGGGTGGGCGCACAGGGCGCCGGCGATTTTTGCCACATCCCCGGCGCAGGTATATTGCCCATCCGCCGGAAGGCCGGTGCAGTTCACGTAGTGGGTGTTTTCAAGGCCCATAGAAGCGGCCTTTTCATTCATTTTTTTCACAAAATTTTCTTCCGTTCCGGCCATCGTTTCAGCCAGAGCCACGGCGGCATCGTTGGCGCTGGCAATGATGGTGGCTTTCAGAAGCGCTTCCAGTTTATAGGTGGCCCCGGCATCCAGAAAGGCCTGGCTGCCCGTCTGGTTTGCGGCGTACTTGGAAACGGTGACCGGGGTATCCGGGGAAAGGGCGCCTTGCTGCAGCTGTTCAAAGGCAAGCAGCAGGGTCATCAGCTTTGTGATGGAGGCAGCCGGGCGCCTATCCTGTGCATGCTTTTCAAAAATCACCGTGCCGGTATTTGCTTCCATCAATAGGGCGGAAGGGGCGGTGAGGGAAAGGGGGCAGGCTTCCTCCAGGGGCTGGGCATGGGCGTGGGCCATGGGGAAAAGCAGCAAAAGGGCCAGCGCAAGGGCGCATAAACGAAAAAAACGGGGCATACATTCATTCCTCCTTTGGAAGAGAGTATGCCCCGGAAGGGTTTATTTTATTTCTTTGGCTACGCCGGATTGAATGGCGGCATCCGCCACCGCTTTGGCAACCGCCTGCCCCACCCGGGGGTCAAAGGCCTTGGGCAGGATATAATCGGCGGAAAGCTCGTCATCCGAAACAAGGGACGCAATGGCGTGGGATGCGGCCATTTTCATTTCATCGTTGATTTGCCTTGCCCGCACATCCAGCGCCCCCCGGAATATGCCGGGGAAGGCCAGCACGTTATTGATCTGGTTGGGATGATCGCTGCGGCCGGTGCCCACCACAGCCGCCCCGGCGGCCTTGGCATCCTCCGGCTCAATTTCCGGCACGGGATTGGCCATGGGGAACACGCAGGGGTTTTCCGCCATGGAGGCAATCATTTCCCTGGTGACGATGTGAGGGGCAGAAACGCCGATGAACACATCCGCCCCCACAAGGGCATCGGCGATGGTGCCGGTTACATGTTCCCGGTTGGTGATGCGGCTCATTTCCTGGTGGGCGACGTTCAGCCCCTCCATACCTTCGCACAGAATGCCGAACCGATCCACCATGATGATGTTCTTCACCCCCAGGTTCAGCAAATGCCGGGCAATGGAAATGCCGGCGGCCCCGGCCCCATTGATGACTACTTTTACTTTGTCCAGCTGCTTCTTCACCACTTTCAGGGCGTTGAGAAGGGCGGCGGCCACCACAATGGCGGTGCCGTGCTGGTCATCATGGAAAACAGGAATATCGCAGATTTCCTTCAGCCGCCTTTCAATTTCAAAGCAACGGGGGGCGGCGATATCTTCCAGGTTGATGCCGCCGAAACTGCCGGAAATGAGGTAAATGGTGCGCACGATTTCCTCCACATCCTTGGAACGGATGCAGATGGGGAAGGCGTCCACCCCGGCAAATTCCTTGAACAGCACGCATTTGCCTTCCATCACCGGCATACCGGCTTCGGGGCCGATATCCCCAAGGCCAAGCACGGCAGTGCCGTCGGTGATGACGGCCACCATGTTTTTCCGCCGGGTGAGCTGCCAGGAAAGGTCATAATTTTTCTGAATTTCCAGGCAGGGCTCCGCCACCCCGGGGGTGTACGCCAGGGAAAGATCCCGGGCATCCTTTACCGGCGTTCTGGAAACCACTTCAATTTTTCCCTGCCATTCATAATGCTTTTTCAATGCTTCCTGCTTTATATCCAAGAGAAAACCCTCCTTATGTTCAGATGCACCGTTTTCTATTATACCAAAGAATTTTTCAAAAGAAAGCCAAGAACACCAAAAGAACGGAGAAAAGGACAGGAATAAATGCCTTTTTGTCCTTTTCATTTGGAGGAAGAACTGGTATAATGAAAGCAGAGGAAAAAGAACACAGTTGAGGAGGTTATTCCCCGTATGAAAAGAGTATTGGCAATGGTTCTTATTTTGGTATTGCTGTGCGGCAGCGCCCTGGCGGCTGAAACCGTGAGCGGCAAGGCCACCATCCCGGACATCCAGAACGTGAAGCAGTTTGAACTGCCCGAAAGCGAAGCCCTTGCCTTTGTGCAGGATATGAAAATTGGCTGGAACCTGGGCAACACCTTCGATGCCACCTTCTGGAATGGCTATAACCAGAATGAACTGGCCATTGAAAAGGGCTGGTGCGGCTGCTATACCACCAAGGAAATGATTCAGGCCGTGCATGATGCCGGGTTCAACACCATCCGGATGCCGGTATCCTGGCACAACCACATGGATAAGAAAACCTTCGCCGTCAGCGAAGCCTGGCTGAACCGGGTGCAGGAAGTGCTGGACTGGGCTATTGAATTGGATATGTATGTGATCCTCAACAGCCACCATGATATGGAAAAGGGCTTTTGCTATCCCTCTTCTGCGGAATATGAAAATTCCGAAAAGTTCATGAAGGTGTTGTGGAGCACCCTGGCGGAACGATTCAAGGATTATGACAACCACCTGATTTTCGAATCCATGAACGAACCCCGGCTTGTTGGCACCAATTATGAATGGAGCTATAACAAAGTGATGCCTGAAACCATCGATGCCGGGGAATGCATCAATAAGCTGAACCAGGTGTTTGTGGATACGGTGCGTGCTTCCGGCGGCAATAATGCCAACCGCTACCTGATGGTGCCCGGCTATGCGGCCAACCCCGATAACGTGATTGGCGAATGGTTCAAAATGCCGGAAGATACGGCGGATAACAAGATCATCATTTCCGTCCATGCCTACACCCCCTATAACTTTGCCCTGGCGGCCGGCGGAAAGAATACCTTCGACAACACCCTGCCCGGGGATACCACAGAAATTGCCACCTTTATGAACCGGCTGTATAAGAAATATATCGTCAACGGCATCCCGGTGGTGATTGGCGAATTCGGTGCCCGGAACAAGAACGATAATTTGCAGGACCGGGTGAATTTTGCGGCTTACTATGTGGCGGCGGCCACGGCCCGGGGCATGACCTGCGTTTGGTGGGATAACAACGGCTTCACCGGCAACGGCGAACTCTTTGGCATTTTCCACCGCCAGAAGCTGGAATGGCCCACCTACGATATCGTGCTGGCCATGATGCAGTATTGCGATTATGATAAAATTCCCCCCAAGCCCCAGCAGTAATCCCCAAGAACAAAAGGCGAGGAAACAGCAATGAACAGAATTGTATTGGATGCAAACCGCAGCAAGGGAACCATCAATAAAAATATCTACGGCCATTTTTCCGAACACCTGGGCCGCTGCATTTATCAGGGCCTGTATGTGGGGGAAGATAGCCCCATTCCCAATGAAAAAGGCATGCGCAAGGACGTGGTGGAGGCCCTGAAAAAAATTCAGGTGCCGCTGCTGCGCTGGCCCGGCGGGTGTTTTGCCGATGAATATCATTGGCAGGACGGCATCGGCCCCAAGGAACAAAGAAAGCGCATGGTGAACACCAACTGGGGCGGCGTGGTGGAGGATAATTCCTTCGGCACCCACGAATTCCTGGAACTGTGCCAGCAGCTGGGCTGTGAACCCTACATTAACGCCAATGTTGGTTCCGGCACCGTGCGTGAAATGGCGGAATGGGTGGAATACCTGAACAGTGAAGGGGATTCCTCCGTGGTGAAGGAACGCTGGAAGAACGGCCGCAAGGAACCCTTCAACGTGAAATACTGGGGCGTTGGCAATGAAAGCTGGGGCTGCGGCGGCAATATGCGCCCGGAATACTATGCCGATGAATTCCGCCGCTACCAAACCTATTGCCGTAATTACGGCAGCAACAAGCTTTACCGCATTGCCTGCGGCCCTACGGACCGGGATTATAACTGGATGGAAGTGTTGATGCAGCGGGCGGCCCCCTATATGGATGCCATCACTTTGCATTATTATACCCTCTGCGGCGACTGGCAGAAAAAAGGCAGCGCCACGGAATTTGATACGGCGGATTATTACAAGGTGCTGTCCCGGGCGGCGGAAATGGATACTTTCGTTACCAACCATGATAAAATCATGGATAAGTACGACCCCGAAAAGCGCATCGGCCTGATTGTGGACGAATGGGGCACCTGGTATGACGTGGAACCCGGCACCAACCCTGGCTTCCTCTACCAGCAAAACACCATGCGGGATGCCATGGTGGCCGCCATCACGTTGAATATTTTCAACCGCCATTGCGACCGTGTGGTGATGGCCAACCTGGCCCAGATGGTGAACGTATTGCAGGCCGTGGTTCTGACGGAAGGGGATCAGATGGTATTGACCCCCACCTATCACGTGTTTGATTTGTACAAGGCCCATCAGGATGCCAAGGAAGTGGATTGCTTCGTAACCTGCGGCGAAACCGGCGATGAAAACCATAAAATGGCCCAGCTGACGGCGTCCGCCTCTCAGAAGGATGGGAAGATCACCCTGACGGTGGCCAACCTCAGTGCAGCGGAAGAGGCGGAAACGGTCATCGTGCTGCGGGATGTGGAAGTGGGCAGCGTATCCGGCCGGGTGCTCAGCGGCGAAATGCACCAGTATAATGACTTTGGCAAAACCGCCGTGGAAGTAAAGGCCTTGACGGATCTGGAAGTGACGGAAAAAGGCGAAATCAAGGTGAAACTGCCTGCCTGCTCCGTGGCGGAAGTGACGGTATGCCTGAAGTAACGCCCCAGAAAAAGCCCTGCAGGCGCTGCCTGCTTTCCCAGATGCCGGAAGAAGGGGAATTGCAAAAGCTGATTGAGGAAAGAATTTCCCTTTTGCCCCAGGAGGAAAAAGCCGCCGATGGGGAGAGAAGCAGGCGGCTTGCTATCTGCCGGGCATGCGACCGGCTGGTAAGCGGCACCTGCGGCCTGTGCGGCTGTTATGTGGAATTGAGGGCGGCGAAAAAAAGAATGGCCTGCCCCCATGTGCCGAAGAAATGGTAAAAAAAGAAAACAGCGTTTCTTTAAGAGGAGAAACGCTGTTTTTTTGCTTTGCGCAGGGCTTCCTGAAAGGAAAGGCTGCCATCCTCCATTAAGAGGGTGCAAAAATCGTGCTCTGTCAGGCTGCCCAGCATTTCCAGCCCATCCGGGGCCAGGACGTGGAACAGGTGATAGCGGTTTTCCTGAAGCCGGGGCAAAAGGGCATGCAGGGGCAGGGCGCCGGGCACCGCCATGGGCTGCACCGGCAGGGGAGCGTGCTCCATCCGGGCCCTTCGGCCAAGCAGATGAGCATAATAATGATAGGTGGATTGCCTGCCTTCCAGCGTGCAGGCGTACAGCACATACAGCCCGGCAAACCCCGGGGCCAATTGATATTGCCCGTTCATGGCGCTGCGGACGGAAAGAAAAATCAGCAACAGGCCGCAGGCCCTTCCCAGAAACAAAAGAATGCGGTTCAGCGTTTTTCGGGGAACGAAGGGGGAAAGCAGGGCCTGCACCATCCTTCCCCCGTCCAATGGCAGGGCCGGCAGCAGGTTAAACAGCATCAGCAGCAAATTGCTTCGGAAAAAGGCCATCAAAAGCCCGGGAGAAAGGGAAACTTTACCCACGCCCCACACGCTGAACAAACACCCCAGAAAGCTGAAAAACGGCCCGGCAAAGGCAATGATGAACCCCTGAAAAGGGGGCAGCTTTTCGTTTTCCGGCAAATCCATCAGGCCGCCAAAGGGGGTGAGGGAGATTTTCCGGGGCATGCGCCGGAACAGCCAAAGGGCCGCCAGATGGCCCAGTTCATGAAGCAGCAGGGCCGTCAGCGGCAAAAGCACGCTTGTTTTTCCCGTCAGCAGGCAAAACGCAATCAGCCCCGGAAACAAAGGATGCACGTGCACCGCCGTGCGCTTGAAGGGAATAATCATGGATTCAGCCCGGCGAAATAGGAAAGCGGATTCACGGAAAGGCCGTTTTTCCGCACGTCCAGAACCAGCTGTTCCCCCTCCGCAATGGTGCCGATGGCATGGCCCGAAAGCACCTGATCCCCTTCGGAAACGGAAACATGGGATAATTGATAATACACCGTTTCCAGGCCGTCTCCATGGCGGATGCGAAGGGATAGGGTATCATCCGCCCCGTGGGAGAGGCTCATCACTTCCCCGTCTGCCACCGCCAGGGCGGTGGGCTCCTGAGGGGCAAAGGAAAGGTAGGGGGCGGCATCCTCCCACAGGTGGGAAAGGGTGCCGTTGCAGGGCATGGATA
>JAZUQI010000182.1:0-2182 GCA_045605625.1 Clostridia bacterium | reverse complement strand
AGGGAACAACTCCTTGGCTCACAGAACGACATGGCTACGATCCGACTTACCTGTGCCCCGTGCTGAAGGCCGTGGAAGGCACCAACATCCACGTGGGTGCCCAGAACGTGCACTTCATGGAAAGCGGCGCCTACACCGGCGAAATCTCCGCCGCCATGCTGAAGGAACTGGGCGTGGAATACGTGGTGATTGGCCACAGTGAACGCCGCCAGTACTTCGGCGAAACCGATGCCACCGTGAACCTGCGCACCATCGCCGCCGTGAAGGCCGGCCTCACCCCCATCATCTGCGTGGGTGAACGCAAGGAAGAACGGGAAGCCGGTTACACCAACGCCCTGGTGGAATACCAGACCCTCATCGCCCTCAACGGCCTCACCGATGACGAAATCAAGAACGCCGTGATCGCTTACGAACCCGTCTGGGCCATCGGCACCGGCCTCACCGCCACCGATGAACAGGCCAACGAAACCATCGGCGTAATCCGTGCTGCCATTGAACGCAAGTACGGCAAGGAAGTTTCCGATGCCATCCGCATCCAGTACGGCGGCAGCATGAATCCCAAGAATGTGAAGGGCCTGATGGCTCAGCCCGAAATCGACGGCGGCCTCATCGGCGGCGCTTCCCTGAAGGCCAACGATTTCAGCCTGGTTGTGAATTACGATAAATAAGCAAATATGGGGGGCGTTGCCCCCCTCTTTCTTTACTAAAGGGAAAGCAAAAAGGCCGGGAGAAGTTTCTCACCGGCTTTTTTAAGTTTATTTACAGCCACGGAAAGAGCCATATCAGTTCAGCGCCACTTCGTTGATGGCCTTTTCAAACTGGGCCAAGGCGCTTTTTTGCACCATTTCCCATTCTTCTTCGTAGCCTGCGGTGCGCAGTTTTTTCAGGCATGCCGTGGTTTCTTCCAATAGCTGCACATCCGCCCCCAGCGCCATGCCGGAAAGGAGGGAGGTGCCGTGCTGGCGGGTGCCCAGAAAATCGCCGGGGCCCCGCATTTCCAAATCCCGTTTGGCGATGACAAAGCCATCATTGGTTTCACAGAGGGTTTTCAGCCGCTCGTTGGGCTGGGCCATGAGGAAGCACCAGCTTTCCTTGGCCCCCCGGCCCACACGCCCCCGCAGCTGATGCAGCTGGGAAAGGCCAAACCGATCCGCATTTTCGATGACCATCACCGTGGCGGAGGGCACATTCACCCCCACTTCAATGACGGTGGTGGCCACCAGCACATCCGTTTCCCCGGCGGCGAATTTCTGCAGGGCCTGGGCCTTTTCCTCCGCCGGTTGTTCCCCCCAGGTGAGGCCAAGGCGCAAATCGGAAAGGGGACCGGTGCACAATTCCGCATAGGTATCCTGGGCGCTTTTGGCGTCCAGCGTTTCATTTTCTTCCACCAGGGGGCACACGATGTAGCTCTGCCGCCCCTGCCGGGCTTCCGAGCGAATGAAATCGTACAGCCCCTGCCGCTTTTCTTCCGGCACAATCCGGGTTTTCACCGGGGTGCGCCCGGGGGGCAGTTCATCCACCACCGATACATCCAGATCGCCGTACAAAACCAGCGCCAGGGTTCTGGGAATGGGGGTGGCGCTCATGACCAGTTCGTTGGGGGCCACATCCGCCTTTTTGGCCAGCATGCGCCGCTGCTTTACGCCGAAGCGGTGCTGCTCATCGCAAATCACCAGCCCCACATTTTTGTATTCCACCCCTTCGGATAGCAGGGCATGGGTGCCAATCACCGCCTGCCATTCCCCGGAGGCGATTTTTTCCAAAGCTTCCCGGCGCTCTTTCGCCTTCATGCCCCCCAGCAACAAGCCGCAGCGGATGCCCAGGGGCGCCAGCATTTTTTCCGCACTTTCCAGATGCTGCCGAGCCAGAATTTCCGTGGGGGCCATGAAAATGCTTTGATAGCCTTTCGCCGCAGCCAGATAGATGGCCCCGAAGGCCAGCGCCGTTTTGCCGCAGCCCACATCCCCCTGCACCATGCGGCCCATGGCATAGGGGGCGTTCAGATCCGCCGCAATTTGCCTGAGCACCTTTTCCTGGGCCCCGGTGGGCCTGAAGGGCAGGGATTGCCAGAAGGCATTGCATTCCGCTTCGCCTGCCGCAATTTGCACCCCCACTTTTCTTTCGCCCCTGAGGGCGGCTGTGGCAGCCTGATACAAAAGCACGCTTTCAAAGCTGATGCGCC
>JAZUQI010000181.1:0-5232 GCA_045605625.1 Clostridia bacterium | reverse complement strand
GTGATGAAGGTATTAAAGGCGAAGTAAGAGGGGATTTAGAATTTAGAATTCAGAATTCAGAATTCAGAATTCAGATGGTCAGGAAATTTGGGAGGGGCTTGCCCCTCCTTTTTGCTTGCAGCATGGGCGCACAGCAGAAAGATAATTTGTGCATTTTCCCAATCGCCTTTCTTGGGGAGGGTATGGGAGGGGTGTTCTTTGGGCTCCAAAGAACACTCCTCCCGATTATTCTTTGCCTTTTCTCCTTAATTCCTCTCCGCTGCCACCACGGGGTCTTCTTCCAGCACGGTGTACATTTCGGCGGCGTTTTCCTTGCGCACCACTTCCCGCACATCCACAATGCGGTATTTGCCCACCCGGTTGCCGAAGCGGATTTCCAGCACATCATTTTCCTTCACTTCGGCACCGGCCTTGGCCACCTTGCCGTTGATGGAAACCCGGCCGCCGTCGCAGGCCTCCTTGGCCACGGTGCGGCGCTTGATGATGCGGGAAACTTTCAGGTATTTATCCAATCGCATAAAGAAACATCCTTTCGGGGAGAAAAAAAGGGCGTGCTTTCAGGCACGCCCATTTGCTTGATTAGTTCAGGCTGTCCTTGAGGGCCTTGCCGACCTTGAAGGAAGCAGTCTTGCTGGCTTCGATCTTGATTTCTTCGCCGGTGCGGGGATTGCGGGCCACGCGGGCGGGGCGTTCCTTGCTTTCAAAAGTGCCAAAGCCAACCAGCTGCACCTTTTCGCCATCCTTCAGAGCGGCGCCAACCACATCCACAAAAGCGTTCACGGCCTTTTCGGCATCTTTCTTGGTGATCTCGGCCTTCTGGGCCAGAGCCACGATCAGTTCAGTTTTGTTCATGGTGTTACCTCCAAATTTTTTGAATTTTAAAATGACAAGTCCGGCAGGCTTACTGCAGACCTTGCTTGCTACTATTCCAGTATACATCCATTTCGGATAATGTCAAGTCTTTCAAGCATTTTCCGGCTTTTAAAATTGCATTTTCCATGGCTGTAAACCGTTTGATGAACTTTTCCGTGGCCTGCTGCAGGGCGGTTTCCGCCTCCACGCCGCACAGCCGGGATACGTTCACACAGGCGAAGAAAAGATCGCCCAGTTCCTCTTCCAGGTGATGGGCATCCTTTTCCCGGATAGCCTCGGCCACCTCATCCGCTTCCTCGTGCACTTTCTGCAAGGCTTCCAGAGGGTCATCCCAGTCAAAGCCCACATCCCGGGCCTTTTTCTGCACTTTCCCTGCACGCATCAGGGGGGCCAGGCCCCGGGAAACACCGTTCAGTACGTCGCTCTGGGTTTTAAAGCCCCTCTCTTCCTTCTTGATCTTTTCCCAGTTATCCACCACGTCTTCGGCGGTGCGGCACACATCGGTGCCGAAAATATGCCGGTGCCGGGAAATCATCTTTTTGCAGATGGCGGTGGTGATATCGGATAATTCAAAGGTGCCGTACTGGCGGCCGATGCTGGCCTGGAACACCACTTGCAAAAGCACATCCCCCAGTTCGTCGGCCACGGAAAGCCAATCCTCCTCATCAATGGCGGCGGCGGTTTCGTAGGCCTCCTCAATGAGGTATTTCCGCAGGGTTTCATGGGTTTGCTCCTTATCCCAGGGGCAGCCGTTATCCCCCCGCAGCAGGGCCATCACCCGCACCAGATCGTAAAAATCATAGCGCTTTTTGCCTTCCAGGGGCTGGGTGGGAATGAGGACGGCGCAGGTATGGTCGTAAGCAGGCTGACGGTCTATATCCGAAAGGGGAATGGAAAGGCAGGTGCGCTGGGGATCGGGAGACGGGGGGAAGAACAAAACGGTGTCGTCCCCGTCCAGCCAGTTAAGCAGCTTCAATTTGCAATCGCTCATCAGCATCCGGGAGGTGCATTCCAGAACCAGCAAGGGGTTTTGCAGGCCGGTTACCTCCAGGGAAGAGGCAGTCTGGATTTCCATTTTGCTGCCGCCCATCCTGGGCAGGAAGGGGGCGCACAGGGGCATGCCGGGCAGAATTTCCACCGGGGCCTTTTGCAAAAGGGCGGTTACGGTTTCATCCTGGGCGGCGTCGAAAACGGCGTAGCATACGTCGCTTTTTTCCGCCAGGGCCATCAGGGCGTTCACCGCTTCTTCGCATAGTTCATCAAAATCCTCACAGGATTCGTGGAGATGATCCAACGTTTCAAAGGATATCCCTTTTTCCAGAATGTATGCCGCCGCATCGCTCCGGGCCGTGCGCAGCACCACTTTTTCCGCTTTTTCCAGGGCGGAAAGGGTGCCCAGGGTCAAATGCTCCCGGGGGCCGGGGCCTAAGGAAACCACGGTGATTTTGTTCATTTCAGAAACCTCCGCACTTTATGGGGCAAATCTTCCTTGCGCACCGCTTTCGTTTTCAGGCACAAAAGGGCGTACACCACCATGCCGGCCAATACGCACACAAGAATGCCAATCACCAGCACCGGGCCGGAAAGCTGGCCGGGATTGCCAAACAGGCCGTGCCACAGCCCGTACACCACCGCCCCCATTAAAAGGGCGCACACAAGGGGCTTGCCAAACACATCCATCAGGTTCAGCCGATAGCCGGTGTGCTTGCAGACGAAATAGAGGTTGGGCACCATGCTGGCGGTGTAGCACAAAAGGGAGGCGAAGGGGGCGCCGTGAATATCCACCCCGGGAATGCCCACCAGCGTGTAATTCAGCGCAATTTTCAGCGCCACGCCAAGCAGCAGCGTGTACATGGGAATGCGCTGCTTCCCGGCCCCTTGCAGGATGCCGCTGGTGGCCTGCACCATGGTGAACAGCACAATGGTGAGGCTGGAGACGGTCAGCAGTTCCGCCGCCACATCCAATTGGGGGCCGGTGTAGCTGCCCCGGTAGCACAGGTAAAGCAGGGGCTTGGCCAGCAAACTCATGCCGATGGAGCAGGGAAAGCCAATCACCGTGGCCATGCGAAGGCCCATGGCGGTTTCGGATTGCACGTAGGCCCTGTCTCCCCGGGCCAGGCCTGAAGCAATGGAGGGCACCAGATTGGTGCTCATGGCCATGGCAAGGGCTGTGGGCACGTTGATGAGGGTCAATACCGGGCCGGAATAGGCGCCGTAGCGGATGAGGGCATCCTCTCTTGCCATGCCGGACTTTTCCATCAGCTGGGTCAGCATCACGCTGTCAATGAACCCGGCCAGGGGCACAATGCAGGCCCCCAGGGTGATGGGAATGGAAATGAATACAAGGCGCTTCATGATGGCCTTGCCATGGAGCATTTCTTCGCTTTCCCTTTGCAGGGCGGCAGCGCCTTTTTCCGCCCGGCGGTGCTGGAAGATCATGTACAAAAGGGCGGCAGCTTCCCCGATGGTGCTGCCAAGCAGGGCCCCGGCGGCCCCCCAGATAACGCCGCCCTTGGCCATGCCCACGGCGGCCAGGGGCAGGGCAATGGCCACTTTGCCCACCTGCTCAATCAGCTGGGAAACGGCGGTGGGCATCATGCGGCGCTGGCCCTGCATATAGCCCCGGTAGGCGCTCATGGCGCACACGCAAAAGAGGCTGGGGGCAATGCATAAATACCCTTGGGCGGCCTCCTCCGTGCCCTGCCAGGCGGCCACCTGACGGGAAAAGAGCATGAGAAGCAAGGTGGTAACAAGGCCCAGGGCGCACAGCATGGAAAGGGCAAGACGGAAAATGCGCCTGGCGTTCCCCGGCTGTTCCTTGGTCACATAATGGCTTACCATCCGGGAAATGGCCACCGGGATGCCGGCGGAGGAGATGGTGAGCAAAAGGTTATAGGCCGGGAACACCTTGTGGTAAATGGCCATGCCCATGGGGTCAATCAGGTGGGCCAGGGGGATGCGGTACAATACCCCCACCACTTTGCAAATCAGCCCGGCAATGCCTAACACCGAAACACCGCCGATGAGCGATTTTTGTTTGTTGGTCATAATTAGCCTTTCTTTTATACGAGAGGATGCTTTTTAGTCAAAAGCCCCCTCTCGTGCTCTCCCGAAAACCGGTAGGGGGAAGGGAATGGGTACAACTGCCAACAATATCCCCCTGTTTTTTGAAAACAAGGGACAATGCGGCAAAATAACAAAAATGCGGTTACCGTGTTTCGCTGGGAAAACAGCGGGAAAAAAGAGGAAGAGATCGATCCAGGGGCCGTTTTCTTTGGGAGGGTACGGGAGGGGCTTTCTTTTTCAAAAGAAAGCCCCTCCCGTAATTGTTTCCTTATTCTTCCGTGCTTTCCACGGTTTCTTCTTCGGCTTCTTCCTGTTCGGCACGGGCCACGGCCACAATGCGGCAGCCTTCGCCCACCCGCATCAGCCGCACGCCCTGGGTGGCACGGCCGCAGATGCGGATATCGGCAACGGCGGTGCGGATGATGGTGCCGTCATCGGTGATGAGGAGGATATCTTCATCATCGTGCACCATCAGCTGGGCCACCAGCAGGCCGGTTTTTTCGGTGAGGGTCATGGCGATAACGCCCTTGCCGTTGCGGCCGGTTTCACGGTATTGCTCCACTTCGGTGCGCTTGCCATAGCCGTTTTCGGTGATGGCCAGCACATGGGCGCCTTCTTCGATAACGCACAGGTCCGTCACCACGTCGCCCTCATCCAGCTTCATGGAGTGCACGCCGTGGCTGACACGGCCCATGGCACGCACATGCCGTTCCGCAAAGCGGATGGCCTTGCCCATCTTGGAGCAGAGCATCAGTTCATCGTTTTCCTTGCACAATTCCACGCCGATCAGTTCATCGCCCTCATTGAGCACGATGGCAATCAGGCCGCTCTTACGCAGATTCCGGAATTCGGAAAGGGCGGTTTTCTTGATGAGGCCATCCCGGGTGCCCATGATGAGGTAGCGGCCATCTTCCATTTCCGGCATGGCAATGATATTGGTCACCTTTTCATCCGGGTTCAGGTTGAGAAGGTTCACAATGGCGGTGCCCCGTGCGGTGCGGCCGGCTTCGGGAATTTCATAGCAGGTTTTGGAATACACACGGCCCTGGTTGGTGAAGAACAAAACGGGCTCATGGGTGTTCACAATGCGGATGCACTCGGCATAGTCATCATCCCTTGTGGTCATGGCGGAAACGCCCTTGCCGCCCCGGTTCTGGGCACGGTAGATGGACTTGGACAGGCGCTTCACATAGCCAAAGTGGGTGAGGGTGACCACCATATCATCCACGGCAATCAGATCCGCAATATCAATTTCCCCTTCGATGGTGGAAAGCTCCGTCCGGCGGGGGTCGT
>JAZUQI010000180.1:0-3126 GCA_045605625.1 Clostridia bacterium | reverse complement strand
GGAATACACGCCCTCCTATCCCCAGATGGGCTTTCAAGCGCCCAATTACCAGATTTACGACAGCGGCAAGGGTAAACGCAGGCTGAGCAACGCCCTGTGGGGGCTGATTGGCTGCGTGTGCCTGATGCTGACGGCGCTGATTGGCTATGGGGTGTATAAGCTGCACGAACCCTATGCGGATTTCAGGCAAAAGGTGAACGTGGTGATGCAGGATACCTTCGCCCAAGGGGTGCTGGTGGACCATGTGCATATCGGCGGCATGACAAGGCAGCAGGCCAAGCAGGCCCTTTTGCAAAATGCCGGGTATGACCAGCAGAGCCTGAACATTCATCTGGATGTGGAGGGCTATCAATGGGTGCTGACCAGTGAACAGCTGCCGGTGCAAAGGAACATTGATGCGGTATTGGATACCGCCTATGCCTTTGGCCGCCTTGGCACCACGGAAACCATTTCCAGCGGCGTAACGCCCATGGAATACCGGTATCAGCATTTGTACCACACCGTTTCCAATGCGGCCTATCTCTACACGGAAGTGACCTATGACCCGGCCAAGGTGCGGGAACTGGTGGGCATCATTGAGGAAACGGTGAACCGGGAGCCGATGGACGCCCAGATTGCCTCCTTCGATTTCAATACCCGAACCTTCACCTTTTCCGATGAGCAGATGGGCCTGAAAGTGGATGGGGAAGCGGTGTATAACGCCATCACCCAGGCGCTGGATCAGCGTAATTACCGAGCCAGCATTCAGGTGCAAGCTGAAAAGATTATGCCCAATGTGACCAAAGTGGAATTGATGAATTCCTTTTCTCTCATTTCCAGCTATACCACCCAAACCACCAGCGACCAGAACCGAAACAATAATGTGGATCTGGCAGCCAGGGCGGTGATGGGCACGGTGGTGATGCCGGGGGAAGAATTTTCCTTTAACCAGACAACCGGCAAGCGCACCACGGAAAAAGGGTATCTTCCTGCTGCGGCCATTGCCGGGGGCACCACGGTGGACGAAGTGGGGGGCGGCGTGTGCCAGGTATCCAGCACATTGTTCAATGCGGCGGTGATGGCGGATATGACCATTGTGACCCGATCCCCCCACACCTGGCCCAGTAATTATGTGGATAAAGGCCGGGACGCCACGGTGAACTGGCCGAACCTGGATTTTGTGTTCCGGAATGACAGAACCAGCCCCATTTTCATCGTTTCCTGGTATCAGAACCGGAAATGCACCGTGGAAATTTACGGCGCATCCCTGGGCCCGGGGGAAAGCCGGGATATGATTTCCCAGGTGATTGACGTGACGGAGCCGCCCCTGGAACCCATCCGCAACCTGAACCCGGAACTGCCTTACGGCACGGAAAAGGAAGTGAAAAAGGCACGGACGGGGTATGTGGTGGAAACCTACAAAATTTATTTGCGCAACGGCACGGAATATAGACGGGAAAGGCTTTGCACATCCACCTATCGGGTGATTCAGCAGGTGATTGATTACAACTGGTAATGAGGTGAAAACATGCAAAAAGGCGATATGAAAAAGCAGGCCATTCTGGATACGGCGGAAAAGCTGTTTTTTGAAAAGGGCTATCGGGATACTTCGGTGCAGGATGTGCTGGACAGGCTGCATTGCAGCAAGGGCAGCTTTTACCATCATTACGAATCCAAATTGCAGGTACTGATGGAAATCTGCCGCCAGAAGGCCAAAGAAAGCTATCAGGCCTATGAAGCGGAGAATTACGATACGGATCTGGACAGGCTGAACGGCCTTGTATACCACGCCATGCCCTTCCGCAAAGAGGAAGAGGATATGCTGTCCGTGCTTTTGCCCCTGGATGGGCTTTCCGATGGGCAGATGGTGCTGCAAAGCGTGGTGGATGCCCAGAAGGAGTATTTTTTCCCGGAAATGCAGCGGCTGCTGGCCGTATTGAAGGGAAAGGGTGTGCTGCACTATTATCAGGAAATGCTGCCTGGCCTTTTGTGGGATGCCTATACGGCTTGCTATGCCCAATTGATGCGGGAAGCAGCCCAGATCAAAAACGGCGGCAGCACCCAGAACGTGATCCAGATTATTGAAGGGGAACGCTTCTTGTGGGAGCGGCTTACCGATGCGCCCTTTGGCAGCATGGAACTGATCCGGGCGGACGAAGCCCTGCAAACCATGAGCCATGCCATTTTCCGCATTCGCAGAATGGAAAGCGAAAAGGAGTAAGGGATGATCCGGGCGGATATAGAAAAGGCTTGAATGCAGCAATGCATCCAAGCCTTTTGCTTTATTTGTTTTCTTCCCGTTTATATTCCAGAATATCCCCGGGCTGGCAATCCAGCACATCGCAGATGGCTTCCAGGGTGGAAAAGCGGATGGCGCTGACGTGGCCGTTTTTCAGCTTGGAAAGGTTCACGTTGGCCACGCCCACCCGTTCCGAAAGCTCATTCAGGCTCATTTTCCGGTCCGCCATCACACGGTCCAGTCGCAGAATAATACCCATATTGGCCTCCTTTACAGGGTTTCGTCGGACAGCTGCTGCAGCTGTGCGCCGTACTGGAACACATAGGAAATCAGCAGCAGGATGAAGAAGACCAGCACGCCGGTTAAATCCAGTTCAAAATTGCTGGTGATGGATAAGATGCTGCCCTGGGAGAGCAGATGGGCTTTCAGCATGGAATTGGCATAGGCGGTGAGGGCAAACTGGGAAATATTTTCAACAAATGTAAGGGCCAGAAGCAGCACACCCATGGTGCGGATATTCTTGGCCACGGAAAGGTGGAAGGGGTTGCCTTCCTTCATGGGCTGCAGAATTTTTTCCGCCTGCAGCAAAATGGAATACAGCACAAGGCCGCCGCCAATGGCAAAGAGGGCAATGATCCAGGTGTGCACCAGAATTTGCCGGTTGGTGGGGGCGGATTCCATGGGCACTTCCAGAGTGATATTGCCCACATCCACGGAATTGAAACCGGTGCCGATGACGGCATCCGGGTTGATGAAATGCACCACGGTGATTACGCCGATGGCAACCACCAGCACGATCATGGCAATCATTTCAATTTTGCGCAGCACACGGCATACGGTATCCAGGGTGGCAGCGGTTTTCATCATTTTCTGTTGATTCATGTTTTTGTTCCTCCCGTTAAACATTT
>JAZUQI010000179.1:0-1626 GCA_045605625.1 Clostridia bacterium | reverse complement strand
TTCTTCCCGGGAGTTGAAGAAGCGCTGGTTGGCGTCGATGGTGCTGTCGGTGAGCTTGACAATCTGGGTGCCGTACACGAAGTGCTTGTTGGGCTCGTTGAAGGCGATATGGCCATTGTTACCGATGCCCAGCAGCTGCAGATCGATGCCGCCGGCGTTTTCGATGGCAGCGTCATAGCGCTTGCATTCGGCCTGCAGATCTTCCGCATTGCCGTTGGGCACATGATGTTCTTTCATGTTGATGAAATCGAACAGGTTTTTGTTCATGAAATCATGGTAGCTGCAGATATGGTCTTCAGGGATGCCGCAGTATTCATCCAGGTTATAGCTGACGCACTGGGAAAAATCCACCACACCTTCGTTGTACCACTTGATCAGCTGCTGATAGGCGCCGATGGGGGAAGAACCGGTGGCCAGGCCCAGCACGCTGTCCGGCTTCTTGGTTACCTGAGCGGCGATCAACATAGCGGTGGCCACGCCCACCTGCTGCGCATTATCAAAAACCTTTACTTGCATGTTTCATTTCCTCACTTTCATGGGGTTTCCAATTTTTCCTGCCCATTATAGCATGGGGCAGCTGGATAAACAAGGGAAAAATTGCAAAAAAATGATTGAATCAATCAAAAATTTGCAATATTTTTGCAAAACTCGCAAAAATTATGCAAGGCGAATGTCACGGGCCACTTTCCGCAGCTTTTTCAGCCGTTCCGTGCTGATGCCGTCATCGGTGATGAGGGTATCTGCATCCTTCATTTCGCAGATGCGAACCAACGCCGCATGGCCGATTTTGCCATGGTCCGCCACGATCACCTTCCGCTGGGCGGTTTGCAGCATGGCCTGCTTCACGCCTATTTCATCGAAGTTGGCGATGCACACATTGCCCATCAGGTCAATGCCGTCCACGCCGATGAAGGCAATATCCGCCCGGGTGCTGCGCACAAAGTTTTCCGCCACGGCCCCCACCAGCTCGTGAAAGTTTTGCCGCCGCATGCCCCCGGTGATCATCAGGGTGCTGCCGGGCTTCAGGGAAAGCTGGGAGGCGGTGAACAAATCATTGGTGATGATGGTGATGCGCTCCAGCGCCGTCAATGCCTTGGCAATGGCGAAGGTGGTGGTGCCGGCATCGATAAACACCGTATCCCCGTTTTTCACCATCCCGGCGGCTAAAGCGGCAATGCGTTCCTTTTCCGGCTGCTGCTGGGTGATGCGCTCCTGGTAGAGGGTTTCGTAAGCGGTGCTTTTTTCCACCCGCATAGCGCCGCCGTGGGTGCGGATGACCGCCCCCTGCCGGGAAAGCTCATCCAGGTCCCGCCTTGCCGTTGCTTCGGATACCCCGAATTCCAGGGCCAGTTCCTGCAAATGGGCGGTGCGGTTCAGGTTGATGTATTCCACCATCCGGCGCTGCCGTTCCACCGGGGTGTGGAGATTTTCGCTCACATCCTTCCCTCCAAACTTGCAAATAATCACATTTTCATGCAATTACTTTACCATAGTATGCACGTTTTGTAAAGAAATATGCAAGAAATGAAAAATTCCAAGGGACGGTTATCTGGTGGAGCAAATGATTTCTGCATGGAAGGGATACGGCAGGGGCTTGCGCAGCTCCTGTACCCTGCGGCAGGGATA
>JAZUQI010000178.1:0-2654 GCA_045605625.1 Clostridia bacterium | reverse complement strand
TCCTGATGGGTGAGGAAATTGGCGCAGATGTGGCCTTCAATGTGGTTCACGGGAATGAGGGGCTTTTTCGCCGCAAAGGCCAGGGCCTTGGCGCAGCTGACCCCAATCAGCAGCGCCCCCACCAGCCCGGGGCCATAGGTGCAGGCGATGGCATCCACATCCGAAAGGGCCATATTGGCCTTGGCAAGGGCCTCGTTCACCATGCGGTTCACCTTTTCCACATGGGCCCGGCTGGCAATTTCCGGTACCACGCCGCCGTACAGGGCGTGCATATCAATTTGGGAAAATACGCAGTTGGACACAATCACCCGGCCGTTTTCCACAATGGCGGCGGCGGTTTCGTCGCAACTGGATTCGATGGCCAGAATGCGGATGGTATCTTTTTGCAGCAGGGCTTCCAGCTGCTTTTTGCTTTCTTCCATGTACGTCATTTGGTTATTTGGCCCCTTCCGTTTCTCTTCTGCCCACTTTCAGCCAGGAAATTACAAGGCACAGCATGATGCCAAAGATGGGCAGCAGGGATTTTAGCATTTCGCCGCCATACCACATGAAAAATTCCTGGGGCATCATGGCGATCATCACATCGGTTTTCGGGTTCATCAGCCACAAATCATTGGTGAACGCCACCCGGTGGAAAGCAAGAAATAAACCTTCAAAATCCACCAGGGCCCACAGGCACAGGGCGGCGGCCAACGTGAACAAAAGGCCGCTGGCCCAGGCAAAGCCCTGCCAAATCTGCTGCATCAGGCGGTTTTCTTTTTTCTTCTGGCTGATTAGCCATGCCCCGGCGATGGCGCAAAGGGCCAGGCCGCCGCCCACCCAGCGCATGATTTTAAGACCGGTTACAATGCCGCGTACATCGGCAAGGTGAAGCATTTCATCATCCGAAAACAGGCAGTTTGCTTCATCCCGGGGGTCCGGCACGGTATCGGTTTGCCCATCCAGATACCGGGCGATGGACAGGGCGCAGTTTTTATAGAGAGTGGGGGAAAGGGCAAAATGCGTTGTATCCCCATACTGCAAAAAGCCCTCTTCCATCAGGGCGTTATTGGTGACGCAGCCTGCGGCAATGGAGCAAAGCAGGGCCAAAAGGCTGATGAGGCCCAGCAGCGTGAACCCCAGTTTTTTGAATACGTTCATCATAAATCCTTTATAAATGAAGGCGGTTTGGTTCTATGGAACAGACAAAATCAATATTGAACCGGTTTTCTTGGGGAGGGCACGGGAGGGGTATTCTTTGACCTGCAAAGAACATCCCTCCCGTAAAAAAAACCATATTATTGCATTTTCAGGTAAGCGGTGGTGAAGCCTTCGATGTTGCCGTTCATCACGTCATCGATGTTGCCGGCTTCGAAACCGGTGCGGTGATCCTTCACCATGGTGTAGGGCTGGAAAACGTAGGAGCGGATCTGGCTGCCCCATTCAATTTTCTTCATTTCACCCTTGATATCGGCCATTTCCTGTTCCCGTTCCCGTTCCTTCAGTTCCAGCAGCTTGGCTTTCAGCATTTTGATACAGGTGGCACGGTTTTGCACCTGGTCACGTTCCGTCTGGCAGGCCACCACGATGCCGGTGGGGAAGTGGGTCATGCGGACGGCGGAAGAAGTTTTGTTCACGTTCTGGCCGCCGGCGCCGGAGGAGTGGTAAGTATCCACCCGCACGTCTTTCATATCGATTTCAATATCGGTATCCATTTCTTCCAGCACGGGGGCCACATCCAGGGAAGAGAAGGAGGTGTGGCGCCGGGCGTTGGCATCAAACGGGGAGATGCGCACCAGCCGATGCACGCCCTTTTCGCTGCGGAGATAGCCATAGGCATGGTCGCCGCTGACTTCAAAGGTGACGGATTTCACGCCGGCTTCATCGCCATCCAGGAAATCCAGCACCTTCACGGTGAAGCCCATACGCTCGCAATAGCGGGTATACATGCGGTAGAGCATACCCGTCCAGTCCTGGGCTTCGGTGCCGCCGGCCCCGGCGTGGAGGGAAAGGATGGCGTCGTGATCGTCATACTTGCCCCGCATCATGGTTTCCACGGTGAGGGTTTCGGTGGCGGCTTCCAGCTTTTCAATTTCCGCACCGGCTTCGGCAATCATATCTTCATCGTTTTCTTCCTGGGCCAGCTCCATCATGGTTTCCACGTCATCGCAGCTGGCCAGCAGGCCTTCGTAATGCTTGATTTTGCCTTCCAGGTTGGAAATGCGCCGGTTCACATAGGTGGAGCGTTCCAGGTTATCCCAAAAGCCATCGGCGTTCATTTCTTCTTTCAGTTCGGAAAGCTCCCGTTCCATATCGTCAATGTGCAATCCGCCGCCCACTTCTTTCAGCTGGGCCCGGAGGGCGGTAAGCTTCTGGGTGTATTGTTCCAGTTCTACGATCATAAAAAATTTCCTCCGCTTCTCATCGGTTGTTTTATTTTGCAGCACGGGTGCAGCACGGGGAAATTATCTTTTCGGATAGTTTCCTCCATCCCGGATAACTTTTCGGGAGAGCGCGAGAGGGTGCTTTTGGTTTCAAAAGCATTCTCTCGCAAAAAATCCTCACTTAATCCTCGTTGCCGGCTTTACCGCAGCAGTTTTTGTATTTCTTGCCGCTGCCGCAGGGGCAGGGGCTGTTGCGGCCAATTTTTTCGGCCACCTTTACGGGGTTATGGG
>JAZUQI010000177.1:0-6206 GCA_045605625.1 Clostridia bacterium | reverse complement strand
AAGCCCACTGCCAAGCCCACCGCCACCCCCAAGGTGTATAAAACTGAACGGCTGGATTGGTTCAACGGCGGGGCCAACAAAATTCCCCGGGGCGCTACGTTCCAGGTGAAGGATGTGGCCACCGGCAAGGTGTTCACCGTGCGCCGCTGGGCTGGGGCCAATCACATTGACGCCGAACCTAAAACCGCCAGCGATACCGCCACCATGAAGCAGATTTACGGCGGCAGCTGGAGCTGGAGCCGCCGGGCCGTGCTGGTGAAGTACAACGGCCATGTGTATGCCGGTTCCATGAACGGCATGCCCCACGGCACCTCCACCATTGGCAACAACAACTTCGACGGCCATTTCTGCATCCACTTCTACAAGAGCAAAACCCACGAAACCAAGCGTGTGGATCCGGATCATCAGAATGCCGTGGCCCGGGCCATGAAGGCTACCTGGTAAAAAAACAATTCGTCAGAAATATGCGCAAAGGCATGGGGAATTCTCCTGTGCCTTTGCGTTTGAATTTGGGAGGAAAAAATGAAAGCCAACTTTCCTCAGAGGCTGGAACGTTGCGTGGTTTACGAAAGTGACTATGTATGTCTATACACAGATCGGGTTTTGCTGCCAGACGGTAAGATTATTGAGAAATATCATCAGTTGCATTATCCCAAAGAAGCGGTTTGTGTGGTGATTTTTAATCAAAAGAAGGAAATTTTGATGGTTCATAATCGCCGGTATACCATTGGCCGCTTAGAATGGGAGATTCCTGCTGGTCGTGTGGAGCCGGGCGAAACGATTCATCAGGCAGCAATCAGGGAATGTGTGGAAGAAACCGGCTGTACGTTAAAGGAACTGTTATTCTTGTGTTCACAGAATCCTTCTAATGGAATGTCGGATGCTGTCTGTCATATCTTTGCGGCAATGGTAGAAGATGAAAATGCCATTTTGGATCAAAATGAGATTGCGGATAAACGTTGGATTTCTCAAGAACAAGTGTTGAACATGCTGAAAAAGAACGAAACAAAAGATGGTATTAGTATGTTAGCCATCCTTTACGCATTACAGTTTTATTCCGGAGTGAAGGGAGAATAAAAATGGAAATCATCATCCGCCCCTGGCAGGAACAGGATTTGGCCGATATGGCGTTTATCTGGAATGAAGTGGTGGAAGAAGGCATTGCTTTTCCCCAGCTGGAATATTTGACGGAAGAAACCGCCAAAGCCTTCTTTGCCGAGCAAACCCACACCGCCGTGGCTGTGAACGGGGAAACGGGAAAGGTGATGGGCCTGTACATTCTGCACCCCAATAACATCGGCCGCTGCGGCCACATCGGCAATGCCAGCTACGCCGTGCGTTCCAGCCTGCGTGGGCTGCACATTGGAGAAAAGCTGGTGCAGGATTCTCTTGTGCAGGCCAAGGCCCACGGCTTTCGCCTGATGCAGTTCAACGCCGTGGTGGAAAGCAATATCCACGCCCGGCACCTGTATGAACGGCTGGGCTTTCAGCCGCTGGGCACCATCCCCGGCGGTTTCCGGATGAAGGAAGGGCATTTCGAAAATATTTGCCTGTATTATTATCAAGTGTAAGTGCTTTCGGGGGTTTCACCCCCATTCCCCCAGCAGGGGCATTGCCCCTGCACCCTTCCTGCGGAGCAAACAATGCGAACTTGCCTGCTGTATGCCGCTGGAGAGGGATTCAAATTCGGAATTATGCATACCACATGTGTATGAGAATTAGTGAAACGTGCCGCTTTTTTCTTGAGGGAATAGGCACTCATTTCGGTTGGATGGATGAAAAGGAAAAGAAGACTTTTTCTAAGAATGGCCAACGGAGTAATGATTGGTAAATTACGATCATCTTGAATTTTGCATTTATTCTGTCCACGGGCACGGCGGCGGAACGCCGCCTTCCGGATGCCAAGCATCCGAAAAAACGTGAAAAACGCCGGAGGAGAAAGCATTGGCTTTCTCTCATGGCGTTTTTTCACGTTTTTCTTGTGCCCGTGGAAAGCAATGTGTGCTTCGTTGACATACGCTTTTCAATCCCGGTGGGGAGCCAGCTTTTCACAAAAGAGGTGTTTTCTTTCAAGTGGAAAACATAAATGGCTTAGAACGTAGGATTGCAAAATGGGTGCAGGGCCAATGGCCCTGCCGCGGGGTACAGGGGCTGCGAGGCCCCTGTGTGACCATACCCCAGCCAATTTGCAAACAAAAAACGGAGGGAAAAACCCTCCGTTTTATTTTTTATTATGCCCAGTACATTTCGCCGGGTTCTTCGTACATCAGCACTTCCTGCAAAAAGCGGATGGCCTTGCTCAGGCCTTCTTCGCCGCTCATCAGGCCATCTTCATGCTCGATGGAGATGGGGCCGTCATAGCCCACGGTGCGAAGGGCGCTCATCATATCCTTCCAGGTTTTCAGGTCATGGCCGTAGCCCACGGTGCGGAACACCCAGGAACGATCCTTCACCTTGGAGAAATGCTTGGTATCCAATACGCCGTTGGTGGCCACGTTATGGGCATCCAGCGCCGTATCCTTGGCATGGAAGAAATAAATGGCATCGCCAAGGGCCCGGATGGCCCGGACGGGGTCAATGCCCTGCCAGAACAGGTGGCTGGGGTCAAAATTGGCGCCCAGCACGGGGCTTACCGCCTGGCGGATTTTCAGCATGGTTTCGGGGTTGTACACACAGAAACCGGGATGCATTTCAAAGGCAATTTTTTCAATGCCATGGTCCTTGGCGAAAGCGGCGGTTTTTTCCCAATAGGGGATCAGCACGTCGTTCCACTGGTATTCCAGCACATCCTGGTATTCCGGGGGCCAGGCGCAGGTGACCCAGTTGGGCTGCAAATCCTGCTTGCTGCCGCCGGGGCAGCCGGAGAAGGTAACCACCCGATCCACCCCCAGCTTTTCCGCCAGCAGCACGGCATTCACAAAATCATCGTGATAGCCCTTGGCAATTTCCGGGATGGGATGCACGGCGTTTCCGTGGGTGGACAGGGCGGAGATGGTGAGGTTATGCTTTTTGAAGGTATCTTTGAACTGCTGCAATTTGGCATCATCCTGCAAAAGCACCGCAGGATCGCAATGGGCCTTGCCGGGATAGCCGCCGCAGCCCACTTCCACCTGCTGCACACCCCGGGCAGAAAGGAATTCCAGGGCCTTATCCAGGGAACGATCCCCCAAGGCCACCGCCAGAACAGAAAGTTTCATATGCTTGTTGCCTCCTGTATTTTATTGTCTTTGGATCACGAAATTTTCCGGCGCACCCGGGCCGGCGTTCAAAAACCTTTGATGTAACACATTATACTGCTGCGGCGGCAAAGAAGCAAGAAAATTTATCACTTCCGCCCGCTCCCTGTCCCCCTCCTGATGGCCGGGATAGGCGCAGAGCAGCAAAACCCCGTTCTTTTTCAAAAGGGAAAGGGCCTTTTCCAGGGCCACCTTGGTGGTTTCCCACAGGGTGGTTACGCTTTTATCACCCCCGGGCAGCCAGCCAAGATTGAACACAATGGCGGATACATCCTGCGCCCCTGCTTCCTCCATGCGTTCATGGCCCATGTGATACAGGGAAGCCCGGCCCAGCATGCCGTTTTCCATCAGCCGCCGGCGTGTGCTTTCCACGGCCTGCGCCTGCACGTCAAAGGCAATCACTTTGCCCTCTTCGCCCACCAGTTCGCACAAAAACAGGGTATCGTGGCCGTTGCCCATGGTGGCATCGATCACCGTATCCCCCTTTTGCACCGCTTCTTTCAGCACATCGTGGGAAAGAAAACGGGCAGAACGCAGCATATAGGCCATATAAAACCTCCGTCAGTAACCGAAATCGAAATAATCCCCGGGCAGGAAGCGGTGATAGCGGATATCAAAACCGTCATCCTGAAAACAGTAATAATAGGCATCCGGGCCGTCTTCAAAGTAAATCAAGGTATCAAATTCATCGGAATCCATGGGCTGGATATGCACTTTGCCGTTTTGTTCAAACAGGCTTATGATATCCTCCATTTTGCAGCCGGGCTGCACAATCTTTTGCACCAGCTGGCGGATGAAGGCGTCCTTTTCCGTATAGGTATGCACCCATTTCACGCCTTCCGCCGGAACGTAAAAGCAAAAGCGCTCCTCATTTACCGTAAAGCGCACGTTCCCCAGCGTATCGGAAACGGCTGGGCCAAAGCCCTGCAAAAAGCGCTCCATTTCCGGAAGGGGCAGGGCCTTTTGCGTAATATGGCACAGGCTGGACAGGGGATAATACAGCCGGATTTCCTTTTCGTCAAACCCCAGCTTGGCCTGTTCTTCCCGAATTTGATCGATGATATTTTGTTGCAAAGCAGTATAGGGCATTATTTCCTCCGCACCATTTTGGCTTCATGGCCCTGATCCGAGGGGGCATAGTAGGATACGTTCCGGGCTTCATCCGGCAAATATTGCTGGGCCACCCAATGGCCGGGATAATCGTGGGGGTATTTATATTCCGTGGTGGTTTTTTCCCCCACCCGTTCACTGCCGGGGTAGTGGTTATCCCGCAGGTGGGCCGGCACCGGGCCAAAGCCCCCTTTCTGGGCATCCGCCATGGCGGCATCGATGGCAGCGGAAACGGAATTGGATTTGGGGCTGGTGCACACGGCCAGAATGGCCTGGGCCAGCGGCAGCCGGGCCTCCGGCATGCCCATTTTTTCCAGGGCATCCGCAGCGGCTACCGCCTGCAAAAGGGCCACCGGGTTTGCCAGGCCCACATCCTCACTGGCGTGGGCAATGATGCGGCGGCTGAGCATCCGGGGATCCGCCCCGGCATAGATCAGCCGGGAAAACCACAACAGCGCTGCATCGCAATCACCGCCCCGCATGGACTTGCAAAAGGCGGACAGCATATCGTAAAACAGGGTATCGTCGCACCGCAGCTGGGGCTTTTGAATGCTTTCTTCCGCAATTTCCAGCGTGATGTGAATTTGGCCATCCTTGGTGGGGGTGGTAAGCACCGCCAGTTCCAAGGCGTTCAGGGCAGTACGCACATCCCCGTTGGCAATGCGGGACAGGTGATGCAGGGCCTCCTCGCTCAGCTGCACCTGCATGGCCCCAAGGCCCCGTTCCGTATCTTCCAGCGCCCGGAGCATGGCCTTTTCCATGTCGTTTTGGGTAAGCGGTTCAAAGTTAAACACCCGGCAGCGGCTGACGATGGCCGGGGTCATGGAAATCATGGGGTTTTCGGTGGTGGAGCCAATGAAGCGGATCAGGCCACTTTCCATGGCCGGCAGAATGGAATCCGACTGGGCCTTGCTCCACCGGTGGCATTCATCCAATAACAGGTAGGTTGGCTGGCCGAACATGGCCCGGCGTTCCGCCGCCTGCTTCAGTTCCTCCCGCACATCGGAAACGCCGCTGGTGACGGCGTTCATTTTGATGAAGGCGGCATTGGTCTGAGCGGCAATGATGCCGGCCAGAGTGGTTTTACCGCAGCCCGGCGGGCCATAAAAGATGCAGGAAGTCAGCCGGTCCGCCTCAATGGCCCGGCGCAGCAATTTCCCCGGGCCGATGATGTGCCGCTGGCCATAAAATTCATCCAGCGTTTTGGGGCGCATCCGATCCGCCAGGGGGGCATTTTTCTGTTCGTTTTGCTGAAATAACGTCATAACCGATCCTCGGCCAGCAGGCTGGCCACATATTCTCCGTCTTCCCAGCGGATCAGGTGATCCTTTTCTTCCACGCCAAGGCTCATGTGCAAAAGGGCAATGCCCATATCCAGCTTGGTGCCAAGGCCTTTTTTGCTCAGCATCAGCGTGCGCCCGGCAAAGGCCATGTGCCAGGGCTGCAAATTGATGGCAGAGGGGGCGTTGCGCACGCATTCGGCGGCGTTATAGGCCCACAGCGGCCAATCCGTGGGGTTGCCGGAGCAGATGGCCGTCAGCTTCTTACGCTTGCGCTTTGCGGCTTTTCCGTCAAAAGTGCCAAAGGGAATCAGAGCCAGCACTTTTTCCGTTTCAGATAACTCCAAGTCCAGCCCATCCTTTTTGAAGGAACCAATCCAGCAGGCACCCAGCCCCAGGGAAAATACTTCCAGCACAAAAGCTTCGCCGCTGATGCCGGCATGATAGGCGGCGTGGGGCACGCTCATATCCGCCACCACGGCGGCGTACTGGCCCGTGCCGGAAATTACCGGCACTGTGGGCAGCTTTTTATACAGTTTTTCTTCTTCACCGTGGCCGATCACCAGCCGCACTCCCGGCA
>JAZUQI010000176.1:0-4249 GCA_045605625.1 Clostridia bacterium | reverse complement strand
CCTTGCGTCATGCAAAGCACGGCTTCCTTTTTTTACAAATAAGGCCGGATATCCACCGCCAGTTTGGCTTCCAGGTGGATCAGCCGCTTGGCAATATCCTTGGAATTTTCATCCGCTGCCTCGTACTGGTTCAGGTAGCGGTTCAGGGATTTCACCCCCATATTGCACCCATCCGTCATCAGATCCGCAATGGTGTGGTCATCCGGGTGCATGGCCATCATCACCCCTGTTTTCATCTTGGACATGGTGGTGGCCATCATAGGCGGCTGCTTGCCCTCATCGCCGCAGGCATCCAGCCGTTTCTGAATTTCATCATGCAGTTTATCATGCTCTGCCTTGCAGGCCTTCAGGCAATGGAAAAAATCTTCGTTTTCCACCTGCTCCTGCACATCCTCGATGGATTGAATGCCCATCTTCACCCCGGCATCGCATTCCCGAAGCAATTTCACCGTATCCGCTTCCACCATAGCCGTTCCCTCCCTGTTGTTGGTTTAGGAACAGTATGCCCGGAAGGGGCCTTTCTTATGCCTTATCTGCCCCAGGGCACATAGGCCTGCACGGCGCCTTCGCCTTCCACATACAGGTTCAGCTTCACGGCGGTGGTATCTTTTTTCACTTTCTTCATCACCATTTCGGCTTCCTTGCCCTGCACCAGCACCGGCTGATAATTGTTTTCCGGGCTGGTTCCGCTGATGTGGATGGGCCACAGGGTAAGCTGATGCCCCACATACACCCCATCTTCAAACACCAGGCGGAACTGGGCCACCGTGCTTTGAATCTCCCGAACCTTTTCATCCACCCCGGTGTTGCCGCCGAAGGAAGAATTGCCCAGGCTGTAAATCTGGGTTACGCCCTTATCCACCATAATGCCCTGGGGCACATGGGGATGATTGCCAATGATGATATTAACCCCCAGCTTTTGCAGCTTTTTCCGGTAATTATCGTGAATGTCGCCGTGGGTGGTGTTATATTCCTTGCCGCAATGCACGGAGGCCACCACCACCTGGCAGCCCTCTTCCCGCAGGCGGTTTACGCTTTCTTCCAGTTTTTCCGGATGCTCCTTATGGTACAAGGGATACACCCCCACAAACCCGATGCGCACCCCTTTTACTTCTTTCCAGCAGGCATAATTGCCGTATTCGATGGTTCCGCAATAGGAAACCCCCACGGAATCCAGCGCAGCAATGGTGGTTTTATGGGCGGCTTCGCCGTAATCCGCCGCATGGTTATTGGCCAGGTTGGCCACTTCAATGCTGCATGCAGGGAAAATCTGGGCATAGCTTTCCGGACCCCGGAAGCGCAGACGGCTGGTGCTGAGGGGCTCGGAATCGTTCAGGGTGCATTCCAGGTTCACCAGGGTAATATCATCGTTGGCAAACAGCACCTGCAATTTTTCAAAAGGATACCCATAGCCATACTTTTCAATATAGCGCTGGAATGCATATTCCTCATCCCGCACCCGGTCATTGCTGCCGGGCATAAAATCGCCGGTGCAGGTGAGAATCACTTCGGTTGTTTCCGCCGCCGCCCCGGCCACAAACAGGCAGCACATGAGCAGCGCCACAAGCATTTTCTTCATAAAGGGCTTCCTCCTTTGGTACTTTCCCGTTCCCTTGTAGTCTATCACGCCGCTTTCCAACTGTCAATAAAAGGCCCTTACCCCACCCGAAAATCCATGGCCAATTCCCGGTCCTGCACGGCCTTTTCGCTTTGCAGAAAATCCATGGCCCTCCGGCCGGAAAAAATCACCGGCATCCGGTCATGCAGCCAGGAAATGGATGCATCCGGTGCGCAGGTAAGCACCGAAAACACCGGCAAAGGCTTTTCCTTTTCATAGCGGTACACCCCGGCCAAATACACCGGCCCTTCCGTCTTGGGCCGGATGGCGTAGCGGATGCGCCTTTTCTCCTTTGGCATCAGGGCCTCTTCCAGCAAAAGGGAGGGCAAAATTTCCTCCCGTTCTCCCCATTCAAAATAATGGGTCATGGGTAAAAGGCACCGCCTTTGCAAAAACGCATCCTGGAACAGGGGCCTTTCCGCCGCCGTTTCCAATCGGGTGTTGATGATGCGCTTTTGATCCAGCGAAAAGCCCCATTCCATGGGAAAGGCGCCCACTTTGCCGCTTTTGCCAAGGGCCAGGGCCGCCGCCGTCATGCCGGGGGCCACTTCCCCCCGGGCCACGGTATCCACGCCGATGATGGACTTTTGCTTCCGGGCCGCTTCCTCTATCATCCGCTGAATTTCCCCGGTTTCATCCGCATCGGCGATGTAAAACCTGCCGCACATCTTCATTCCTCCAGAAACCACCGTTCCCTGTCCAGAAACAGAAAATAGGTTCTCTCTTCCGCCCGGCAGATATAGCGCACCCCCTGGCCGCCGGCCTTCAGCGCCGGGGCCGGGCGCACGTCCATCACCCGGTCAATCACCACTTTTTCCCCGTCTTCCTTGCGGAACATCAGGGGGCGTATTTGCCCGTCCGGCAAAAAATCCGCCCGCACTTTCACATAAATTTTCGCCATTTTCCGTCACTCCCCTGCTTCACCCGGCAAAAAAAGGCACGGGATGGATGGTGTTTTCCTCCTTGGGGCTGAGCAGGGAAAAATCCTTATCCATCACCACATTGCCCCGCTGGATGATATTGTGCCCATACCGCCGCCTGAGATCATCCACCGCCGCATCCAGTTTTTCCCTGCGCTGCACTTTTTCTTCCTCGCCGCAAAAGCACATTTGCCGGGGCGCATCCGCCGGGGATAAATGGGAACAGGAAAGCCCCACGCTGCGCAGAGGCAGCCTGTTTTTGAAATGCTGTTCAAACAGGGTGCAGGCCCCCTGAATCAAATCATCGGTGAGAAAAGTGGGGCTTGCCAGCATCATCTGGCAGGAGGCCCGGTTCAGGTCCACATCCCGTATGGAAATGCTGATGCACCTTCCCTTCAGCCCCTGTTCCCGCATTCTGGCCGCCACGCTTTCCGCCAGCAGGAAAAACACGCACCGGGCATCGGAAAGGGTGGCAATATCCCGGCAGGTGGTGGTGCTGTTGCCCACGGATTTCACCACCGTATCCTGCTCCGCTTTCATCACCGGGGATGCATCCATCCCCAGGGCAAAGGCCTGCAAAAGCAGCCCATTCTTCCCCAATGCGCTTTTCAGCACCCGGCTGTCCGCCCGGGCCAGATCGCCGATGGTGAGGATGCCCAGCCGCCGCAGGCTGTGGGTGGTGGAGCGGCCCACATACAAAAGGGCATTGGCCGGCAGGGGCCATATTTTTTCCCGAAAGGTTTCGGGGAAAATGCCGGTGGTGCCATCCGGCTTTTTCAAATCGCTGCCCAATTTGGCAAACACCTTGTTTTCCGCCACGCCAATGGACACCGTGATTCCCAGTTCCCTTTTCACCCTTTCCCGCAGTTCATCCGCCAGCTGCACCCCTTTGGCAATGGTCATCCCCGGGCCGCTTACGTCAATCCAGCTTTCATCCAGCCCAAAGGCCTCCACCCTGTCCGAATATTCCAGCCATATTTTCCGCATCAGCCCGGAAAAATGGGTGTACAGCCCGTAATCCGGCCCCACCGTAACAAGCTCCGGGCAGCATTGCAGCGCCTGCCACACCGCCTGGCCCACATGCACGCCGCATTTCTTGGCCGGGTAATTGGCCGTCAGCACAATGCCGTGCCGGGCCGCCGGGTCGCCGCACACCGCCACCGCCTTGCCCTTCAATTCCGGCCTGTACAGGCATTCCACCGATGCATAAAAGCAATTGGCATCCACATGCAAAATCACCCGGCCCATGTTCCTCGCCTCCGATAATATAAGAACAACTGTTCGCATTTATTATAAAACGAGAACATTCGTTTGTCAACCGGAAATCTTTCCCGGCCGAAACCTTGACTTTTCCCCCCACCTTTTGTATACTATTTTTTGCCCCATCAGCGCATACACGGAGACGTATCGAAGCGGTCATAACGGGGCGCACTCGAAATGCGTTGGGCTGTAACAGGTCCCGTGGGTTCGAATCCCACCGTCTCCGCCAGAAAAACCGACAAGTTTCGACTTGTCGGTTTTTCAACTAAGTGCGCCTTTCGGCGCATGAAGTTTGCTCCGCAAGTGAAGCTGTCCTGCGGACAGTGAAGTTTCTGCGGAAGTGAGCGGCGCACTTAACTTCATTTTATGCGCACGCATAATACTTCATTATGCCGTAAGGCATAACTTCACTTCGGCGTTAGCCGATACTTCACTAAAAACTGCGAGAGTT
>JAZUQI010000175.1:0-14384 GCA_045605625.1 Clostridia bacterium | reverse complement strand
GCCTTTTCCACCTCATCCGTCAGGCTGCGCCTGCCACCTTCCCCTCCAGGGGAAGGCTTTTGGGGTGTGTAACCGGGAAGGATTGTTCGAAAACCTTGGTTATCGCAAAGCGCTCTAAAATCCGAATTTTTTGCGCCACCTCATCCGTCAGGCTGCGCCTGCCACCTTCCCCTCCAGGGGAAGGCTTTTGGGGTGCGCAACCGGAAAAACTCAGTTATTGTAAACACTTAAAATTCTGAATTCTGAATTCTTCATTCTGAATTTTATTCCGCAGGGAAGTTCCAAAGGCATCACTACGAAAAACTTTTAATAGCACACCAAACTGGCTTCCACATACCGTCCCCGGACGTAAATGTTAAACAGCACATTGCCGTGCTTTTTCACGATGGAGCGCACACTTACAAGCCCCAGCCCATCGTGGCCCTGCTTGGTGGTGGGGCCGAAGGAGGGGGTGGTTTCCGGGTTATAGGTATTGCGGATCACAATGCACAGGGCATTTTCCTCGTTATTGCGGGCTTCAAAGGAAACAAAGGGCGCCGTAGCGGAGCGGGCGGCTTCCACGGCGTTATCCACCAGCACCCCCAGCACCTGGGCCATTTCCTCATCCCGAAGGCCGAACCAGCGGATATCTTCCGATACGGTGGCATAGAAGGGAATTTTTTCCTCGCTGGCCTGCCGGATTTTGTTCAGCAGCAGGGTGCTGACCGCCTGGGAAGGCAGCCGCTTGAGGGCCACCACGTTTTCGTTGTTGATCATTTGCAGGGAGGCGGTCATGTGATCGTAATACTGCTGAATGGCGGTGAGATCGCCGCTGAGCAGGGTGCCCTGAAAGCCATAGAGCAAATTGGAAATATTGTGGCGGAACACACGGGTATCTTGCAGCAAAAGGGATTGCAGGGATTGCTGGTGCAAAAGGGTTTTGTTTTCCTGGCTTTGCTGATAAGAACGGATATCCTGCAGCACATAGCTGACGCCGATGAGCAATAGCAGGGTCATGATGATCAAATCCGGCAGGATTTGCAAAAACCGAGCCACCTGATCCGTCTGGGTGGTGCTATATAGTGTTTTGGCAAAAATGAAGCAGATAATGCCCAGCATGCCCACCGGGCGCAGCAAATACCCCACTTTGGACGCTGCCTTGGAATGAGAACGCCTTTTGCTGTACAGGGCATCCAATAGCCGGTAAAGGCAGCCAAAAAGCACCATCACGCTGCCGCAGGCGGCCTGAAGCAGCACGGTGGTGGGGGAGGTCATATACCGCATGGCGGCAATGGCATCGGAATCAAACAGCCGGAAGAACACCATGCCGCTGGCAATATCCCCGGAAAATTCAATCAGCATCAGCAGGAAAGAAAACAGAATCAGTTTTCTGCCCCGCATGCCGTACACGAAATAATAGCAAAGCAAGGCCCCGATCACCGCAAAAACCATGCGGAAGGGGGAATCGTTGGGCAGGATGAACATATTGATGGTCAGCATGCCCCCCAGAATGCCAAACACCTTCAGGAATGTGCCGGGCCGGATTTTTTCCTTGGAAACCATGCAGCAGGTGAGGGCGGTGAGGGCGGTAATAACCACACAGGCGGCGCTTTTATACAGCCAGACAGGAATATCCATCTTACTTTTCTTCCTCCAATAAGCGCAGGGCAGCTTTCAGGGCGGTGATGCGGCGCCGGGAAATGGGCAGGATGGCGCCGTCCTGCATCTGGATTTCGTTTTTCTGCCAGTGGATTTGCTGCATCTGCCCAAGGTTTACGATATAGCTGCGGTGGCACAGCACAAACAGTTTGCCATCCAGCCGGGGCAGCAAATGATCGAAACTTTCACGCCAGGTGAACAGGTTATCTTCCTCGCAATGGGCGTGGATGTTCATTCCATCCCGGGAGAAATACAAAATCCGGGCCGGGGGCACCAGAATGGTTTGGCTGCCCATGCTGATTTGCAGGTTTTGCTTCGCCTTTTTCTGGGAATGAATGCGGAAGATGGCTTTCAGGCAATCGCTCAGCTGGGCATCCGTCAGGGGCTTCAAAAGAAAATCAAAGGCGTGGGTGTGCAGGCAGTCCATGGCGTACTGGGCATGGGCGGAAATGTACACAATATAGTTTTCCTGGTGCTGGGGAATGCTTTCAAAAAGGGAAAGGGTGGTTTCCTGTTCCCCCAGTTCAATATCCATAAAATACACGGTGGGTTCCTGGCAGGCGGCGGCAAATCGGCGCACATCTTCCTTGCTGGTGGTGGAAAGGGCAATCTTTCCCTCCACGCCATTCTGGGCGCACCAGAAGAGAATTTTCTTTTCCAATATATCGTTATGCTGCTGAACATCATCAATCAAAACGAACTGCATGCAGGAACCTCCTTTTTTCAATATAGAATCAGTTTACAAATGATTGCATAAAAAGTCAATTCTTTCCATCGCAATTTTTGCCAAAAGACGGCGAAAAGATAGAAAATGACAGGAAATATTTCATTCCTGTCATGCAGAGTGTCAAAAAACCAAACCTGGGGATGCAGGAAGGGGCCGCAGCCCCCTTTATGTGTAATATTTCATTCCTGTCATGGAAATATAAGGAGGGAAGTCAGCGGTTATACACGTTTTCGATTTCCAGGTGCCGGATATGCCGGGCATCGTTAAAAACCTCAATCTGAGGGGTGACCAGCTGGCCTGGTTCATTTTTGAAATTGAGCACGGTGATGCCGGTGTAATTCAGCCCCATGGAACAGCACAGGAACAAAAACGGCAGGTTCAATAAACGGCTGAACAGCGCCGCCGATGCGCCGCCGTGGCCAAAGGCGGCCACAGTGTGGTAAGTTTCCCCCAGACACCGGTAATACAGCCCTTCCCGCTGAAAACCGAGGGACGAAAGCCAGGCATCGCTTTTTTCCGCCATCAGCTGCACATAGTTTTTCACGTCATTGCGGCAAAAAGGCTCCTTCTCCAGAAGCAGCGGATCCACCAGGCTTTCGTTTTCCAGCACCATCTTATCCGCCGTATCCCAGGGGTGGCCGTCGTGGTACAGGGGTTCGCCCTGCAGGGTGCCCCAGCCAATTTCCCGCATATAATCATGGCCTTCAATGGATAGGCCCAGCAAATCCGCCGTGTACTTAGCGGTTTCCATGGCCCGGCCGCAGGTGGAGGAATAAATTTTCTCAATGCCTTCCTCTTTCAGCCGTTGGGCCGCTGCCGCCGCATGCTGATGCCCCCTTGGCGTGAGGCAATCCAATTCATAATTGGGGTGGCCGTGCCGAACATAAATCAATCGCATGGTAAGGCTCCTTTGAATGATCGTTTATGAAAAATTCTGCTACGCACAGCATACCGCATTTTGCATAGAAAGTCAATTTCCAATCAAAAAGGAGCGGCAAAAAACCGCTCCGGAAAATTTATGCGTTGTAATAGGTTTTATACCATTTGGCAAAGGCACGCAGGCCTTCCCGGATGGAAATTTTCGGGGTGAAGCCATAATCCCTTTCCAATGCGGCGGAATCCGCATAGGTGACGGGCACGTCCCCGGGCTGCATGCCCACCAGCTCCCGGTGGCCTTCAAAATCGTAATCCTTGGGCAGCACACCGGCATCCATCAGTTCTTCCTGCAGGGTGCTGATATAATCCAACAGGTTTTCCGGGGTGCCGCCGCCAATGTTGTACACCGCATAGGGGGGCAGGGGCAGGCCGTCCTCCCCGTTTTCCTTCATGGGGGCGCCCTGCATCACCCGCAGCACGCCTTCCACAATATCATCCACAAAGGTGAAATCCCGCTTGCAGTTGCCGTAATTGAAAATCTGGATGGTTTTCCCGGCCACCAGCTTTTGCGTGGCGGAATAATAGAACATATCCGGGCGCCCGGCCGGGCCATACACGGTGAAAAACCGAAGGCCGGTGGAGGGGATATTGTATAGTTTGGAATAGCTGTGGGCCATCAGTTCGTTGGATTTCTTGGTGGCGGCGTACAGGGAAACCGGGTTATCCACCTTATCTTCCACGGAGAAGGGCACCTTTTTGTTGCCGCCGTACACGGAGGAAGAGGAGGCGTACACCAGATGCTCTACCGGGTGATGGCGGCAGGCTTCCAGCAGGTTATAAAAGCCGATGAGGTTGCTTTGGATATAGGCATCGGGATGATCGATGGAATAGCGCACCCCGGCCTGGGCCGCAAGGTTCACCACCACGGCAGGCTTCCAGGTTTCAAAAATTTCGTTCACCAGGGCCTGATCCGCAATGGAACCCCGGATGAAAATATGCTCCACCGGGGCAGTTTTTGCCGCTTCCTCAATGAGGGACAGGCGGTATTCCTTCAGTTTGGGATCATAATAATCGTTCATGTTATCCAGGCTGATGATGCGGCCTGCCTTCATTTCCTTCATCAGGCGCAGCACCAGGTTGGCCCCGATAAACCCGGGCGAACCGGTGACCAGAATGGTTTTGCCGTTCAGGCTGACGGGCTGTTTCTGCAATTTCATTTGGTAATCCCCCGAATAATGGCTTTATGAGGATGTATTAAGCAATGGTAAGGTTATTGAGTACTTAGGGGAATGCTCTATGGACGTTTTTAATCCCTGCGGAACAAATCCCGGGTGTATACCTTCTCCTTCACATTCTCTAATGCAGGGACAAAGCGATTGGCAATGATACAACTTGAGACCTTCTTAAATTTCTTCAGGTCGTTGATCACCTTGCTGCCAAAGAAGGTGCTGCCGTCTTCCAGGGTGGGTTCGTAGATGACCACGGTGGCGCCCTTGGCCTTGATGCGCTTCATGATGCCCTGAATGGCGGACTGGCGGAAGTTATCGGAATTGGCCTTCATGGTGAGGCGATATACCCCCACCACCACTTCCTTCTGCTGGGCTTCGGTATCCGTGGAATAGGCGGCGGAAGCGGTGTAGCCCCCGGCAATTTCCAGCACACGATCGGCGATGAAATCCTTCCTGGTGCGGTTGCTTTCCACGATGGCCTGAATCAGGTTTTCCGGCACATCCCGGTAGTTGGCCAGCAGCTGCTTGGTATCCTTGGGCAGGCAATAGCCGCCGTAGCCGAAGGAGGGGTTGTTGTAATAATCGCCCACCCGGGGATCCAGGCAGATGCCCTTGATGATATCGGCGGTGTTCAGGCCCTTTACTTCGGCATAGGTATCCAGTTCGTTGAAATAGCTGACCCGCAGGGCCAGGTAGGTGTTCACAAACAGCTTGGTGGCTTCCGCTTCGGTGAAGCCTACAAACAGGGTGGGCACGGGGTTGCGGATGGCCCCCTGCTGCAAAAGGGAGGCGAAAATTTCGGCCTGGGCCCTTGTTCCTTCATCGCAGCCCACGATGATGCGGGAGGGGTACAAATTATCGTACAGGGCCTTGGATTCCCGCAGAAATTCCGGGCTGAAGAGGATGTTATCCGCCTGGAATTTTTCCCGGATCTGCACGGTGTAGCCCACGGGAATGGTGGATTTGATTACGATGGCCGGCTTTGTTTCCCGGTGTTTGGTGGCATCCAGCACCAGGGAAATCACCTTTTCCACGGTTGAGCAATCAAAATAATTGGTTTTGGGATCGTAATTGGTGGGGGCGGCAATCACCACAAAATCCGCATCCTTGTAGGCGGCGGCGCCGTCGCAGGTGGCGGTCAGGTTCAGGGTGCGCTTGCCCTCTTTGGCTTCCTGCAAATAGCGTTCAATGTAATCATCCTGAATGGGGGAGATATAGCGGTTCAGCTTTTCCACTTTTTCCGGAATGATATCCACCGCCGTCACCGGGTTATGCTGGGCCAATAGCACCGCCAGGGAAAGGCCCACATACCCCGTGCCGGCCACCGCAATGCGATAGGCTGCCGGGGCGGCTTTCTTTTCCCCCTGCTCCACAAACATATCCACCGGCTCAAACCCCAGCACCTTGCCCAGGGCATCCAGTTGATCCATGGAGGGGGTATAGGTGCCGTTTTCCAGTTTGGAAAGCACGCTGCGGTTCATGTTCACAGCCTGGGCCAGCTGGGCCTGCTTGATGCCAAGCTGCTTGCGCCGCTGAATCACCGTTTCGGAAAGCAGGGAAAGAGAGAAGGTTTTCATATTTACACCTCGTTTTCTTGTGTTGCCAAAAACAACACAAGTGCGTAAATAAAAAGGATTTTTCACCACGGGCAGTATACCATGCCGGAGATGTTCATGTCAACAGAATAAATGGGAGAATAAGGAAAAATATCCTGCAAAGCGGCACTTATGTTGCTGCACACAACAGAAGCGGCGCTTTGGAAAACAAAAATGCACCCCGGCCAGATGCTTTGCCGGGGTGCAGGAGAAATTATTTTTGTTCCTGAGGATGATCAAACTGGGCGTGGTAGAGTTCGTAATAGGTGCCCCGTTTTGCCAGCAATTCTTCGTGGGTGCCGCTTTCCACAATGCGGCCTTTATCCATCACCAGAATGCAATCCGCCCCGGTGATGGTGGACAAGCGATGGGCAATGATGAAGCAGGTGCGCCCTTGCATCAATTGCAGCATGGCGTCCTGAATGCGCCTCTCGGTTTGGGTATCCACGTTGGAAGTGGCTTCATCCAGAATCAGCATGGGGGAGGAAATCAGCATAGCCCGGGCGATGGTGAGCAGCTGTTTTTGCCCCTTGGAAATGCTGTTGCCGGAGGAGGTGACGATGGTGTCATACCCCTTGGGCAGGGAGAGGATCATATCGTGAATGTGGGCGGCCTTGGCGGCGTTTTCCACATCTTCCCGTGTGACGCCGTCCCGGCCGTAGGCAATGTTTTCAAACACCGTGCCGTCAAACAGCCACGTATCCTGCAAAACCATGGTGAACTGCCGCCGCAGTTCCTCCCGTTTCAGGTGGCGGATATCGGTGCCGTCCAGAAGGATTTGCCCTTCCGTCACGTCGTAAAACCGCATCAGCAGGTTGATCAGGGTGGTTTTGCCGCAGCCCGTTTCCCCCACGATGGCCATCACCTTGCCGGGGGCGGCGGTGAAATGGATGTGGTGCAGCACGGTTTTGCCCATCTCATAGCCGAAGGAAACGTCCTTCAGTTCAATCTGCCCTTCACAATGGGGAATGGATTTGGCATCCTTCACGTCCGCCGGTTCGGGGTTTAAGGCCAGCAGGCCCAGCACCCGTTCCGCTGCCGCCAGGGTGGATTGAATTTCCGCCAGGATATTGGCAAATTCATTGATGGGGCCGGAAAACTTCCGGGAATACAGCACGAAGGAGCTTACATCCCCCAGCAGGATTTTGCCCCCCATGTAAAGCAGCGCCCCGAATACGCTCACCGCCGCCAGGGACAGGTTATTGATCAGGTTCACCGTGGGGCCGGTAACGGCGGCGGTGTGATCCGCATGCCAGGTGGCGTGGACGGCGTTATCGTTATGGAAAGCAAAGCGGTTGTTGAATTCCTGCTCCTGGTGATAGGCCCGGATGGTTTTCAGGCCGCTGACGGTTTCTTCCGAATAGCCGTTCATGGCCCCCAGCATGCGGCTGCGCTTGGAAAACAAGGGCCGCACGATTTTGGCCCGCCACCTGGTGATAGCAATGGAGCAGGGGATGGTGACCGCAAACACCAGCAATAGCTGGGGCGCAATGCTGACCATCATGATAAAGGAGCCCACCACCGTAACGAAGCTGGAAATGATCTGGGTCAAATCCGTGGAGAGGGTGGCCCCCACGGTGTCCACATCGTAGGAGAGGATGGAAAGCACGTCCCCCGTCTGGTGGGTATCGAAAAAGGAAATGGGCAGGGTGGTGAGGTGATCGAACAAATCCTTGCGCATTTTGCTCACCACGCTGCGGCTGAGCCGGATCATGATGGCACTCAACCCCCAGTTGATCAGGGCAGAGGCCCCGGCCACCGCAATCATCAATACCACATAGCGGATTACTACCGGGAATTGCACGCCCCTCGCATCCTCAATGGCGTTGATGGCCGCCCCGGACAGCCGGGGGGATACCAGCCCCAAGCTGTTTCCCACAATGGAAAGCAGGGCGGCGAAAAGGATGATCAGCCGGTATTTATCCAGGTAGCGCCACAGTTTCATCAGCACCACGGATGTTTTTTCCTTGGGCTTGGCAAAGGCAGGGCCACGGCCGGCATTTCTTCCTCCGTTCATGCGGCGTCACCTCCCAACTGCAATTGGCACAGCTCCCGGTACAAAGGGCAGTTTTCCATCAGTTCCCCGTGGGTGCCCTTTCCGATGATGCGGCCCTTGTCCATCACCAGAATCACATCCGCTGCCATCACGGCGGAAACACGCTGGGCCACAATCACCGTGGTGGCCAGCCCGTGCCGCTCCCGAAGGGCCCGGCGCAGTTCCCGGTCGGTACGGAAATCCAGGGCGGAGGAACAGTCGTCCAGCAGCAAAATCCGGGGGTCCCCGGCCAGGGCACGGCAAATCAGCACACGCTGCTGCTGGCCACCGGACAGGTTCCGCCCCTTCACGTTCAGTTCAAAATCCAGGCCCCCCTCTTTTTCGTGAATGAACCGGGCCTGGGCGCAGTCCACCGCATCCAGCATGGCCTCCTCATTGATTTCCCGGCCAAAGCGGATGTTTTCCCGGATGGAATCCGCCATGAGAAAATCGTACTGGAACACCACCCCCAGGCGGCTGTGCAATTCTTCCTTGGTAAGGCTTTGGATGGGCTTACCCCCGATCAGAATTTCCCCTTCATCGGCGTCATATTGCCGCATCAGAAGGGAAAGCAGGGTGCTTTTGCCGCTGCCGGTGGGGCCGATGATGCCCAGGGTTTGCCCGTGGCCCAGAGAAAAATTCAGGTTGGATACATTGTTGTATTTTTTGTTGTAGGAGAAGGAAACGTTGCGGAAAAGGATGTGGGCATCTTCTGCTTGGGCCGGGGCATCCTTTTGTTCCAGATCCTGCTCCATCAGCAATACTTCTTCAATGCGCCGTGCGCTGGCGCTGCCCTTGGAATACATCACAAAAATCCGGGTCACCATCAGAAGGGCGTTGAGGATGATGGTTACAAAAGACAAAAAGGAAATGATTTTCCCCGGGCCAATTACCCCCATGTGCACCCGATGGGCCCCCACCAGCACCACAAAGGCAAGGCTGGCGTTCAGGATGAAGCTGGTGATGGGGCTTACCCGGGCCATGGTGAGATCCGCCTTGCGCTGCCGGGCGGCAAGATCGGTGTTCACTTCGCCAAAGGCATCCTGCTCCCATTTCGTGCGGGAAAGGGCCCTTATCACCCGGGCGCCGGCCATGTTTTCCTGCACCTTCTGCACCATTTTATCCTGGCCTTCCTGCACCCAGGTGAACAGCGGCACGCCTTTTTTGGAACTGTAAATTACCGTTCCGGCAAGGAGGGGCAGCGTGGCGATCAACACCAGCGTCAATACCGGCTCCATCACCAGGGATACAATGATGCCGCCAATGAGCAGCATGGGGGCGCGCACCCCCAGCCGCTGCATCCTGTCCAGCATATTATGTACGTTATAGGTATCGGAGGTGAGCCGGGAAATGAGGGAGGCATCCGTCACCTGATCCTGCTGGGCGGCGGAAAGGGCGGTGATGCGCCGGAACAAATCTTTGCGCAATGTTCTGGTAATTTCCCGTGTGATGGTGGTGGACATGCGGTTGGCCACGCAGTTGCCCAGCCAGGCCAGCACCGCAAACAATACCATCAATCCCCCCATCAGCCACACGCCCTTTTCCCCTCCCGGGCGCTTGGCATAATCATCGATGATGATGGAAAGCATGGCTGGCAGGAACAGTTCAATCACCGTGCCGGAAATTTTGATCAGCATCTGCAGGCTGATGCGCCCAAGATAGGGCTTTATGTATTTGGCAATGGTGCGCATGTTCCGCCTTCTCCTTTCATGTATTGTTCTGCTTTATCGGCAATTTTGCCCATCAGGTGGGAAAGCGCCGCCTTTTCTTCCGGGGATAAATCCTGGGTCAGGTACCGGTTCCATGCGCCGTACACCTGAAAAATACGCTCTTCCAGGGCAAGGGCCTTTTCGGTGGGGTAAATCAATAAACTGCGCTTATCCTTAGGGTCCGGCCGCCTCTCCACATAGCCCTTTTCTTCCAACAGGGCCAATTGCCTTGTAACGGAGGATTTGTTTACATTCAGCCGTTTGGCCATTTCTTCCTGGGAAAGGCCGCTTTGCCGGAACAGGGCCGTCAGGTAAGGCGTCTGGCAGCCGGAAAGGCCGGTGTTCATCAGTTCCTTTTCCCGGAACTGCATGGCGCAGCGGTAGGTGATGGCAATCTGCCGCATAAAAGGATGCATGGCGTTTGGTTCCTTTCTTCATTCGTTGCGTGCGCAACCATTTTACGGCAAAAAGCCCGTTTCGTCAATCCGGGCAGAAAAAAAGAGCCTTGCTGTTTGCAAAGCTCTGAAAAAACCATTCATTCCGGCAGGACGGCCAGCATATCTTCCACCGCTTTTTCATAAGCGGCAATGGCCTTTTTACTGACGGGCAGGAAGGGCAGCAGCATATCAAAGGCGTGGAAACCCACGGGGTAAACATCCACCTTCGCCGGAACCCCGGCCTTTTGCAGGTTTTCCACATAGGTCAGGGTTTCGCAGTAAAAGGGCTCCTTTTCGCCCACAAAGGTGTAGCAAGGGGGCAGGTTATGGTAATTCGTCTGCCGGGCCGGGGCGGCGTAAGGAGGGATTTCACCCTGCAGGTTTCGCAGGTATAGTTTCCAGGCGGCGTGGTTGCGTTTGGTGTTCCAGGTGATGCCCTTGCAGTTTCGGGAAGACGGGGTATCCCGGTTATCCAGCATGGGGTACAGGGGCAACTGGAAGGCGATGGAGGGGCCGCCTTTGTCCTTGGCGTACATGCACAGGGCCGCCGTCAGGCCGCCCCCGGCACTTTCGCCCCCTACCAGCAATTTTTGCGGATGAATGCCCAGCTCTCTGGCGTGCTCTTCCATGAATTGCAGGGCGGCGTAGCAGTCTTCCAGGGCGGCAGGGTAAGGGTGTTTTCCGGCCAGGCAGTATGCCGGGGCCACCACCACCGCCCCGTGCTTTTTCACCAGCACCATGGCCCGGCTCATGTACACCATCCCGGCCATGCCGGTGGCAAAACCGCCGCCGTGGATCCACAAAACCCCGGGGGCGCCCGGAGAGGGCTTGGCAGGGCGCAAAATCAGCAGTTTTAATTTATGTTCCTTGGAGGAAATAAAGTGTTTCTGAACGGTATATTCTTTCATGGCGTTCCTTTCCGGCAGGGGTGTTTTTTGCTGTTTTCTTTTCCCTTGCCGCCCCTTTATTGTATCACAATTCGGGGCGTTTGATGGCGGATCGGGGAAAAATATTTCCGTAACAAAAATGCAACAGTTTTATGGTAATTTTTGCTAATTAAATCTGCCAATATATAGTGGAAATGGTTGACTTTCAACAGGATATACAGTATAATTTATCCTGTGTGGGTATGTGCCTGCACGCCCGAAAAAAGGGCAGAAAGGAAAGGGTCTAAGGCGAAAAACGTTTCTTGGGCTTCTTTTTGCTGTTGTAAACCTCCCATTTAATAGGAAGGAAAACAGCACAAAATTTTGAAAACAGAAATATCGCCGGTGCATGGCCCCAAGCAGGCGGGCACGAAAGCAAAGGCGTTTTTGAAAGGATACGATGGCATTGATGAAGGATACAGGCGTACAGGCAGCAGGCCGGGCTTACCGGCGGTTTTCGCTGGTGATGTACGATATGATTTTGCTGGCATTTTCCAACCTGGCCATGATGGCCATTTACATCACCATTCTTCACCGCACCACCCTTGTTCACTCTTTGATACAAATGGGCATTTCCATGGTGCTGGTGTACCTGTGCCGGTACTTTCTCAATATCTATAAGCAGGTGTGGCGCTATGGCGGATCGGAAGCCTATATCCGGCTGATTGCGGCGGATGCTACGGCCACCTTTGCCTTTGTCGCCCTGCAGGCCCTGCCCTTCAGCTTCCGCATTCCTTTCTCCCAGGCGTTGTTTGTGACGGTTGTCAATTTGCTGATCACTTTGCTGATCCGGCATGTGTACCAATTCATGTACGAAAATGCCAACCGGCAAACCTGGTTCGGCCGCTTTTTGCACCGCACGCTGCGGTTTGCGGCCCGGCTTGAAATCAAGCATCTGGAAGCCGCCCGCAGGGAAGCTACGCCCGGCCGGAAAATCAAGGTGGCCATTGTGGGCGCTGGCCGTGTGGGGGTTATGCTGGCGGAAGACTTGAAAAAGAATCCCCGTTCCACCTATGAACCCTGCTGCTTCATCGATGTGGACGTGAATAAGATTGGCCGTGAAATCTTGGGCATCCCGGTGTTCTCCAAGGAAGAAGCCACCCAGGCCCGGCTGGACAAATTCCCCATTCAGGAAATCATCTTTGCCCTGCCGGAAAAATCGGTGGAAAGCATGCAGAATTTGTATGACCACTATAAGAAAACCGGCTGCAAATTGAAGGTGTATGATTATCCCATGCGCAGCGCAGAGCGCAGCAATAAGCGTCAGCTGCGGGATTTCGGCATTGAAGAACTGCTTTTCCGCAAACAGCTGGAATTCACGGAAGAAAAAACCCGGAACTTCTACCGGGGCAAGAACGTGCTTATTTCCGGCGGCGGCGGCTCCATCGGCAGCGAATTGTGCCGCCAGATTGCCAAGATGGGCCCGAAAAAGCTGGTGGTACTGGATGTATATGAAAACAGCGCCTATGATATTCAGCAGGAATTGAAAATCACCTACGGCAATCAGCTGGATCTGGTGGTGGAAATCATCTCCATCTGTGACAGGGAACAGCTGGAAAAAGTGTTTGAACGGAACCAGCCCCAGGTGGTGCTCCACGCGGCGGCCCACAAGCACGTGCCGCTGATGGAAAAGAACTGCACCGAAGCGGTGAAAAACAACGTGTTCGGCACCCTGAACATGGTGGAAGTTTCCGAAAAGTTCGGCGTGGAAAAGTTCATCATGATCTCCACCGATAAGGCCGTGAACCCCACCAATGTGATGGGCGCCACCAAGCGTATGTGTGAAATGATCGTCCAAAGCCGGACGAATAGCAAAACCAAGTTCTCCGCCACCCGCTTTGGCAATGTATTGGGTTCCAACGGCAGCGTGATTCCCCTGTTCCGCCGGCAAATCGCCAATGGCGGCCCCATCACCCTGACGGATAAGCGCATCATCCGCTATTTCATGACCATCCCGGAAGCCAGCCAGCTGGTGCTCACCTCCGGTGCCATGGCGAAAAATGGCGAATTGTATGCGCTGGATATGGGCAAGCCGGTGAAAATTCTGGAGCTTGCCGAAAACATGATCCGCCTTTCCGGCCTTGAGCCTTATAAGGATATCAACATCATCGAAACGGGCCTGCGCCCGGGTGAAAAGCTGTATGAAGAACTGCTGATCAAAACCGAGGATCTGGATAAAACCGAAAACAGCATGATCTTCATTGAACGGGATGCCCCCCATTCCACGGAAGATATTCAGAAAAAGCTGAACATCCTGCGGGATGCGCTTTCCACCAGCGATGACGGAAAGGTGAGAGAGGCTTTGAAAGCCTGCGTGGATACCTTCCACGACCCCAACGAAGTGAACGCTACGGCCATCCAGGCGGAAGAAATGCGCCTGGCGGAAGATAAGGAAAGCGTAGCGGTCTGATCCCCCCGGAACAATCGATGCCGCCCCCAGTCACAGCAATGGCGTGGTGGGAAGGCGGCCATCGTACACAGCCCACGTCTTTGCGCCCTACGGCACCCTGCCCGGGGATGGCGAAGCCATGGAAAAAAGGAGCAATCCCATGAATGCCTACCCTTACATCCGTTGCCTGTTCTGCCACACCGGCGAAGAACAAAAGCTGGCCCGGCTCATCGAAAGCCTGGATTATGGCAAGCCCCTGATCCCCCGGAAAGTAAAGCGCATCTATCGCCAGGGCAAATGGCAGGAGGAAGAGCAGAAACTGCTGCCCGGTTATGTGTTTGTGTTCAGTGAGCACCCGGTGCCATTCCGTGACGTCCTCTCCCTGCCGCCGGTGATCCGGGTTTTGCGCTATGCAGATGATCTGGAGGGCTACCTGGAGGGGCAGGACCGGGCCTTGGCCGAATTGTTCCTGGAAAAAGAGGGCCGCATCGGCATCCTGGAAGCCCTGAAAGAGGGCGACTTCATCCGCATCACCGATGGCCTTCTCAGCCAATACGGCGGCAAAGTCCTCCGCATGGACCGCCGCAAGCAAATGGCCGAAATTGAACTGAACGTGGTCGGGGATGTGAATCGGGTGTGGTTGTCCTTCCAGGTTATAGAAAGCGTTGGGGAATGAATCCTGGTCGTCAGTCTACTTGTTGAGATACAAAAGTTATTCGCCTTTCGAAGCAGATTAGTAAATGTGATGAATCCTTTTAAGGCACGAAACAGAATGCTTTCAATCCCTTTGAGGCGAGCAGATTTACGCTGTTAATCCCTTTGA
>JAZUQI010000174.1:0-2647 GCA_045605625.1 Clostridia bacterium | reverse complement strand
GCCTGCTGCACAAAGGGGCGGATACCATCCTGACCAACCTGTGCCAGAAGGAAGCCGCCAGAATCAACGATATTCTCAACGATATTGAAAAATCCGTGCGGATTATGTGGTTCAATGTCACCTCTGAACTGGAGGATATTTCCCAGTTGAAAGATCGTGCTTTCCGGGAACATTTTTTCAGCCATGTGGAACCGCACTTTTTTAATATCGCCGCCAACACCAATAAAGCACTGGCTTTTTACCTGCGCTTTAACCCGGAGCTTACCACCCCCACCGCCGGGTTCTATGCCACCCTGAACGAAAACCACACCCAATTTGAGCTTGCCAAAGTGACGGATTTTTCCCTCTATTCTCCCGAGGATACCCAGCAAGTGGGCTGGTATTATCAGCCCGTTGCCGCCGGCAAGCCCACCTGGATGCCCCCCTACCGCAAACAAAATTTCCATAACCGAGAAATTATCTCCTATGTTATTCCTATTTATATTCAGGATACGATGATTGGCGTTGTGGGCATGGATGTGGATTTTGCTGCGCTGATTGAAACCATCAATGCGATTTCCATCTATCAGGAAGGCCATGCTTATCTCATCAGCCCCGATGGCGTCAGCTATAACCGTCCCTTCCACGATGATGCGGATTCCTCCGCCCACACCCGGCGCTATGCCCAGGCTGAGGTAGCCCTGCAAAACGGCATGACGCTGAAAACCTGCGCCTCCTATGACGATATCCAGCAGGAAGGCTACACCATCCTGTACCGCATTATGGTGGTGTTCCTGGCAGTGCTTGTTTTCTCCATTCTCTTCACCATCTACACCGTGCACCGGATTGTGGCCCCGCTGAAAAAGCTGACGCTGGCGGCGGAGCAGATTTCCAAAGGAAATGTGGATGTGGATCTTTCCTCCCGGTCCAAGGACGAAATCGGCACCCTCTCCCGGGTGATGCAGCAAACCATTTCCATCGTGAAGCAGGATATGCGGGCCATGAACGCCCTGGCCTATCAGGATGCCCTTACCGGCCTGAAAAACAGCACCGCCTATGCGGAATATGTAAAGAAGCTGGATGAAAAGGCGAAAAACCCCGATGCCGCCTTTGGCGTGCTGATTGCGGATTTGAATTACCTGAAGGAAACCAACGACATATATGGCCATGAAATGGGCAACGAATTGATCATTCAGGCCGCAAAGCTTTTGTGCAACGCTTTCAAGCGCAGCCCGGTGTTTCGCATCGGCGGCGATGAATTTGCCGTGCTGCTGGAAAACCACGATCTGGAACATGTGGAGGAAAACATCGCCCAGCTGGATGAAGCCTGCGCCACTGCCTTCCTTCATGCTGAAAACCACAGCATCCCCGTTTCTCTGGCCCGGGGTGCCAGCCTGTTCAGGCCAGGAACGGATGAAACCTTCCACGATGTGTTCCTCCGGGCGGATCAGGCCATGTATGAACACAAGCAATTCATGAAACAAAAGAAAATGTAAACGTCCGTTATCAGGGAGCCTGAAAAAGGCTCCTGTATTTTGCAGATAAATTGTGGCAAAATTAAGAATTATGTTCAATAATAATTGAAAAAGATTTTCAGCTATGCTATAATGACACGAAATAAGTTTCAACTTTTGTTGACAAAGGAGCAAGTATGGATACACTTACCCGAAAAATCGTTGCCGATTCCTCCTGCGATGTTACCTCTTTCCCGGCCGCTGCCTTTGCTGCTGCTCCGCTGAAGATTATCACCAGCGAAAAGGAATATGTGGATGATGCCGCCCTGAATGTGGAAGAAATGGTAAACGATTTGAAAGAATACAATGGCCGTTCCTCCACCTCCTGCCCCAACACCCAGGATTGGCTGGATGCCTTTGGCGATGCGGATGAAGTGTATTGCATCACCATCACCAGCAACCTGTCCGGCGCCTATAACGCCGCCATGACGGCCAAGGAAGTGTATGAAGCCAGCCATCCCGGCCGCAAAGTTTTGGTGATTGATAGTTTGTCCACCGGCCCCGAAATGGCCCTGATGATGGAAAAGCTGGCCGAAATGTTTGACGAAGGGCTTACCTTCGAAGAAATTCAGCAGGAATCCGCCCGGTACCTGCAGCATACCGGCCTTCTGTTCATGCTGGAAAGCCTGGCCAATCTGGCCAATAACGGCCGGGTCAGCCCCATGGTGGCCAAGGTGGCCGGGCTGCTGGGCATCCGCGTGGTGGGGAAGGCCAGCGATGTGGGCACCCTGGAACAGCTGAATAAGTGCCGGGGCGAAAACAAGGCCCTGGATGCGCTGGTGAACCACCTGAAGGAACTGGGCTTCAACGGCGGCAAAATCCGCATTGGCCATTGCTTCAACCTGAAGGCTGCCAATGAACTGAAGAACCGCATTCTGGCCCAGTTCGAAAAGGCCAAGATCACCATCTACGAATGCCGTGGCCTGTGCAGCTTCTATGCCGAAAAAGGCGGCCTGCTGGTGGGCTTTGAAAAAGGCGCTGTAATGGCCTGATAATATGCATCTATAATCTGCTGTGCCTTCTTTGAGCACAGCAGATTTTTTATACAAAAAAGGGGCTGCAAAAGCTCCTTTCAGACTGTCAAAAAACCATTCTGGGGATGCTGAAGGGGCCGCAGCCCCTTCATGTGTAATAAGTCGGATCGTAGCCATGTC
>JAZUQI010000173.1:0-32192 GCA_045605625.1 Clostridia bacterium | reverse complement strand
TGACGAATACCGAAAATTCGGATGGGGTAATCGCTGCCGTTACCCGCCTTATCAATAGCCGCAAAGATGTAATCAATCCCCTGCTGAAAGATATTTTCGATGGCTTGAACGATGAGGAATTACGCCGCACCAAGGCCGTGGAAGTTATCGGCGTTATTGTGGGGCTGACCGGCTTTTCCCTTGAGCAATTAAGGGGGCTGGCCTTTCGCAAGCACAAGTAAAAGCACGGGGGCCGATTCGCTTACGTTGTATCAATCCATGTTTGAAAACACCCGCATGCTGTGCCAGCTTTTCCCGGCACTTGACCCTTTCCGTGTGAGGCGCACCCCGGCGAAAGAAGTATTTCTGCTAATCCGGCGTGTGATTACGCAACCGAAAACAAAAAACGGCGAAAAGGTGGACAGCAAAGGCCGCATTCGCCGCCCCGCTGGCGATGATTGGTTCTAAGGATGTGAGAAATTATGCCGAATGAAGATATTAACACCACACTACGATTTGAGGCGGATATAACCGATTTTAAGGGCGCAATGAGCGAAGCTAACCGCCTTGTTAAATTGGCAAATTCCGAATTTAAGGCCACTTCTTCCGGCATGGATGATTGGGCAAACAGCACGGACGGGCTTTCCGCCAAGCTGCGGCAGCTTGAACAAGTACAAGCCGCCGAACAAAGGAAGCTGGCTGTGCTCAAAAAAGCCTATGCGGATGTGGTGGAGGAACAGGGCGAAAACAGCAAGGCCGCCCAGGATTTACAAATCAAAATCAATAACCAGCAAGCCGCCGTAAACAAGGCCGCCCAGGAGCACAAGAAATTCACCGCCGAGCTGGAAAAGGTGGAACGTGGCGCAGATGATGCAGCGGATGCCCTGGAGGCTGCGGGCGATGCCGCCGAACAGGCGGGCAAAGATGCCGAAAAATCCGGGGACGGCTGGACAATGGCCAAAGACATCATAGCCGACCTGGTGAGCAATGCCATAACCGGCTTTATTGATTCCGTAAAAGAGGCGGCAGAGGCCACCCGGGAATATCGCCGGGATATGGCGCAGATGGCGCAAAATGCGTCCGATGCTGGCCAGGACATGGAAGAAATGAAAGATATTCTTTCCGATGTTTCCGCCGTCACGGGGGAAACGGATGCCGCCATGGAAGGGTTAAACATGCTCATGGCTTCCGGCCTTGATACCAAAGGCATTGAATTGGCGGCGGATGCCCTATCCGGGGCCGCCACCAAATTTGACGGCCTGAAATTTGAGGGCATTGCGGAAGGCTTGCAAGAAACCCTTGCCACCGGCACCGCCGTTGGCCCGTTTGCCGAAATGATCGAAAGAACGGGCGGGAACCTGGAGGCCTTCAATGAGGGGCTGGCCGCATGCACCACCGAGGCCGAACAACAGCAATATATTTTGAAATGGCTTGCCGATAGCGGCTTAAAAGATGTACATGATGCCTATGTGCAAAACAACGCCGATTTGGTAGCGGCAGAACAGGCACAATTCCGGCAAAATGAAGCCATGGCAGCCATGGGCGCAGCAATCGAACCCGTTGATACAGCCCTAAAAAACATGGGTGCAATGCTGCTGGAGAAATTGACCCCCGTTATTCAAAACATTGTGCAATGGGTTATGGATAATTTGCCCACCATCGCCCCGATCATTACAGGCATTGCGGTGGCATTGGGTGTGCTGGCCGCTGCCCTTGCCATCCAAAGCCTTATCAGCGGTGTGCAAAAGGGCTTTGCATTACTTAATGCCACAATGTTGGCAAATCCCATTGTGCTCATTGTGGCGGCTATCGCCGGGCTGGTGGCGGCATTTGTGGCATTGTGGAACAAAAGCGAGGCTTTCCGTAATTTCTGGATTAACCTTTGGGAAGGCATAAAAACCGCCTTTTCCGCCGTGGTGGAATGGTTCAAAAACGCCGCCCAATCCATTGCAAATTTCTTTACAAATGCCTGGGGGGGTATAAAAAACACCTGGGCGGCTGCGGGAAATTTCTTTCGCAATATTTGGAAATCTATTACAGGCGCATTCCAGAATGCCGATTCCTGGCTAACTCAAAAATTCGGCGGCGCATGGACGGGCATTAAAAACGCTTTTTCCCCATTTGTCGACTATTTTCGACAAATTTGGGCAAGCGTGAAGGGCATTTTTTCCGCCGTGAAATCTGTGCTTTCTGGTAATTTTTCCGAGGCCTGGGCGGCCATCAAAGGCGTATTCGCAGGCTGGGGCAGCTTCTTTTCCGGCTTGTGGGACACGGTAAAAAATGCCTTTTCCAATGCCTGGCAAACCATGAAAAATGTCGGAAAAAATATCGTAGAGGGCATTTGGAACGGCATTTCCGGGGCTGCATCCTGGCTGTGGGACAAAATCACAGGATTTGGCAACGATATTTTAGGGTGGTTTAAGGGCATTTTCGGCATACATTCCCCGTCCAGGGTGATGCGTGACGAAATCGGCAAATTTTTGGGCCTGGGCATTGCGGAGGGTATCGAAGACAGCAAAAACGCCGTGCATGGTGCATCCAAAGCGTTAAGCCGGAAAGCCGTTGAGGGCGTGCCAGATGGCGCAGGAGGCCCAGGAAACGGCCCGGGCATTGGTGGCAAGCATATCACAATCAACCAATACAACACCAGCCCGAAGGCCCTTTCCCGCCGTGAAATTTACCGGCAGACGCACAATGCATTGGCATTGGCTGGAGGTGCTTAAATGTTTACGTTGACAGCGGAACGCCCGGACGGGCAACGCCTGACCATGACCGAGTATAGGAGTGCTTATAAAGTGACCTATACCGGCCTTGGCCCGGTGGGTGCGGATGTAATCACATCCAGCCTGGGCATGGTGGACGGCGAAAAATACAACAGTTCCCGGGTGGGCAGGCGCAATGTGGTTCTTACCGTGTACATTACCGGCAACGTGGAGGCAAACCGCATCCGCCTTTATAGCTTTTTCGCCCCGAAAAGTGCCGTAAAGCTATACTACAAAAACGGTGCCCGGGATGTGTACACGGAAGGCATCGTGGAAACGTGCGAACCTTACCAATTCGACCCGGTGCAGCGGGTGCAAATCTCCATCATTTGCCCGCAGCCCTATTTGATCGGTGCGGAAGAAATCGTGAAGGATATTTCCGGGGTGCTTTCCCTGTTTGAATTTCCTTTTTCCATCCCTTCCGATGGCGTGGAATTTTCCGGCTTTTCCGGGGAAAAATACGCCATTTTGCAAAATGAAGGGGATAGGCCCACGGGCTTTATCGTCACCGTTTACGCCCGTACAACCGTAACCGGGCCAATCATCTACAACACCATAACAAACGAAGCCATGCGCATTTCCGGCACGCTGGAGGCCGGTTACACGTTGAACATCAACAGCAACGAAGGCGGGAAGCGTATCACCATCACCAGCCCAACCGGCCAGGTGGCAAACGCATTCCACCGCAAGCGGCCTGGTAGTGTATGGCTGAAATTACAGCCCGGCGAAAACTATATTTCGTATTCTGCCGAAGCCGGAGCGGATGCAATGGCCGTAACCCTGCGGCACAATAACCTTTTTGTGGGGGTGTAACATGGATTTTAATATTCACGATCAAACCGGCACATGGGTGGGCATCGTGGAAAATCCCACATCCGCAATCTGGACACGAAGATACCAGCAGCCAAGCGATTTTGAACTGTACATGCCCGCCACCGCTGAAATGCTGGCCCTGCTGGCCGATGATTGCTATATCACCCGGGAAGATGCGCCCGAAGTTATGCTGATTGAGCATGTGGAAATCATGACCGATGCAGAAAACGGAAATTTTCTCCTTGTTTCCGGCCGTGGTGCAGAATGCTTGACAGATCGGCGCATCGTATGGCCGCAAATCGCCGTTTCCGGCCCCGTTGATACGGCTATTTATAGGCTTATGATGGACAACGCCATCAACCCGACAAACCCCGCCAGGGCCCTGCCCGTGGGCATGCGTGCGCCTGTGCTTGCAAAAATTCCCGTTGCCTGGGAGATGGGCACCATTTCCACGGGGAACGGGGCCGAAGGGGACAGCGCCACACGCTGCCGGATGCCTGGGCCTATCAAAATAGGCAATGGCCTGCATATTGCTGTGCCCGAAGAAATGCGCATCCATTTGTATTATTACAATGCAGCCGGGGCCTATATCGGCTATTCTGGATGGCATAGCGTGACGGGCTACACCATCACGCCCAGCACATTCACAGGCGCAGAAAGCGTGCGCATCATTGTTTCTTACGAGGATAGCGCACCCATCACCACGGAAGCGGCGGCAAATGTAACGGTGCATTATGGCATTTCTGCACAATACACGGGCACCGGCCTGCTGGAAACCATCCAGGAGATTGCCAAAGCATACGGCCTGGGTTTCCAAGTGGTGACGGAAGATTATAATATTATTTCGCCCATTTTCGAGATCATCAACGGCACCAACAGGAGCGAAAACCAAACGGAAAATGACCCGGTAATCTTTGCGCCCGAATTTGAAAACCTGCTATCCTCCAATTATGTATTGGACACAACAAAGTATAAAAACGTTGCCATTGTTGCAGGCGAGGGCGAAGGGAAAAACAGAAAAACCGCCACCCTGGGCAACGCTTCCGGCTTGGCCAGGCGTGAAATGTTTGTAGATGCCCGTGATCTATCCAGCAATGAAGGCGAAATAAGCGAGGCCGATTATACGGCGCAGCTTGTGGGCCGGGCGGCTGAAAAGATTGCCGAACACCAGCTAACCGAATCTTTCGATGGCGAAATGGACACGGGGAACACCTATATTCTGGATGCCGATTACACCCTGGGGGATATTGTCACCATCGAAAACGAATACGGCATCCGCAAAAATGTGCGCATTTCCGCCATCATGGAAACATGGGATGCGTCAGGATACACAGCAATTCCAACCTTTGAAAATGTGGAGGTGTAAAAAATGGCATTGGAAAGCGGATTTTTTAATAGCGTGGGCGGAGATCGCAAATACAACGCCGAAGATATTGGCCGATATTTTGAAAATATCTTATCCAACGGCATTTTTAAGCGAATCGAAAATTGCCTGAACGTATCGGCAGGCAGCGGAATGAGCTTGACGGTTTCCCCTGGCAGCGGCCTGATTAACTGCCATTGGTTCCGGGCCAAAGCTGCCGAAACCGTGGTTATTCCAACCGCCCATGCGGTGCTCCCACGCTTTGACAGCGTTGTGGCCCGCCTTGATACATCCGATGGCGTGCGTGCCATCACCTTGCTGGTGGTATCCGGCACGCCTGCCGAAAGCCCGGTGGCCCCCGACCCCGTGCGCACCGAAACCGTGCACGATTTGACGCTGGCCCTTGTGTATGTGCCTGCGGGCGCATCCGAAATCACGGCGGCCAATCTTACCGATGTACGCTCAAACGAGTGGTATTGTGGATATGTGCAAAGCCTTGTGGATACTCCCGTGCTGAAATCCTTTAACAGCCGGTATATTGCCCCGGGCAATAATACCACCGTGGCCCCGATCAATATCGTGGGTTTTAATGCAAACGTTGATTTGCTCAATGTTTATATCAACGGTTTCCGCATCGCTCCCGATGTGGAATACACGATCAACACGGCCACAAATAGCATCACCCTATTGGAACCCATTGACGCAGGCACCATTGTTGATTTTGAGGCCCAGCGGCCTTTTATGCCCGATGATGTGCCCGACCTGGCCGAAACCGTGGCCGATATGGCCCAAACAATCACCACCATGCAGGCCGATATTACGGCCTTGGAGGCCGACACCGGCTGGATTGATCTTGAATGGGCCACCGGCATTACATCCAGCGACCCTTGGAAGCTGCGCATTCGCCGGGTGGGCAAATCCATATACTTGCGTGGCCTTTGCCTGGGTGTAGAGGCTATTGATAAACAAGTGGCAACAATCCCCGTAGGGTTCCGCCCCATCAACGGCGGGCATGCCTGGGTGGGTTATTGTAGCTTCAACAACAACACCAGGGCCGCCCGCCTATTCATCGAAGAAACAGGGGAAGTGATCGTGCGCTCCACCGAAGGCGGCGCACCAACCGCACGGGATACCATCAGCGTATCCACATCCTGGCTTATTGACTAAACAAAAGCAAAAACCCGCCATTTCGGCGGGTTTATTCTTTGTATATAATTCATGCGCCATTAGGCCCGGGAATTATGTACAAACAATTTTTTTCAAAAAAATTTAATGTCAATTATGCGCTTGACATCTTTCGTCCATTCTATGTGTATTTCCTCAATAAAGGAACGCCAGAAAGCCCGCTTGTGCTCATTATCCAAGGCCCTGTACATTTCCTTCCAATCCCCTGAAAGCATTTGCGAAATCTTCTCATAATCCGGCTCATTGTGTATGGCGGATTGTTCAGCATGGGCCGCATCTATTTGTTCCATCAATTCATCGTATCGCCTATCGTATTCCTGCACGCTTTTAATGCGGCCTTTTTGCCATGAATAATTGAGGCGGTCTAATTCTTGCTGGAGGGCGGCGGCATCGTACTTGCTGACACGCTGCGCCTCATTCCTTACTTTGATAACATTTGCCTTTTTGTTTGCTACGATATTTTCAATTTTGTCAAGCACCGCATTTTCGAGGCGAAATTCAAAAGCTGTTGTTCTGAAAGCACAGCCCTTTTGCACATTGGCATAGTGGCAACGGTACCCATAATAAGTGTAGAATCCCTCTGTATTTGTTCGCTTTAGTTGTTTTTTCTTTTTTGATTGTGTGCCGTTTAATCTTCTCCCGCAGCACGGGCACAAAATAAGCCCCGTAAAAATATAGGCGTATTCTTCCGTTGATGTGCGAGGATTCCGGGAAATAATTTTCTGTATCGTCTCAAATTCTTCACGGGTGATATACGGTTCGCAATAATTGGGATTGCCTTTATAATGCCCGCAAATCATCTCATTTTTTAACGCATTCATTACGGAATTATAAGCATAGGTGCGATTATGCTTTTGATTGATATAATGCATGGCAGCCCGCACAGAATGATTTTTCAATACATGGGCGATTAAATCCCGCATTATTTCCTCATCCCGCTTGCCGATGTATTTGTGCCGTTCCCCTTCTTCCGGGTGCTCCACTTGATAGCAAAACGGGAGGGATTGCGTACCATAAAGCGGCTGGCCGGATTTGATCTTGTATTCGTTCACCATGCGGATGCGCTCCCCGGCTTGATCGGCTTCAAACTGTGCCATGGTTAGCTTCATATTGACGAAGGCTTCCCCGCTGGGGGTTGACAAATCGTATTTTTCCTCTGTGGCCGTCCAGATCACGCCCCGTTTGGAAAGCCGCTTCATGCATTCATGGTACTCCGCCACGGAGCGGAAAAACCTATCCAATTTTATAAATATAATGCGGTCAAATTTCCCAGCCTCCGCATCGTGTATCATCCGTTGCAATTCCGGGCGGTTTTTAATCAGCTTCCGGCCGGAGATGCCTTCATCCTTGTAAAATTCCACGATTTTCATATTATGCTTTTCGGCATAATCGTTCAGCTTTTCGATTTGGGCATCCAAAGAAATGCCGTGCAGCTTTTGCTCCTGGGTGGATACACGGATATAAGCCGCCACCCGTTCAATTTTCATTGAGAAAGGGTCTTGCGAATACTCTTTCACAACCTTATCAATTATCCCTTGCATTTCTTTTATTTTTTCTGCCATTGCGTATTTCCCCTTTTGTTATGTTGTGATGTGCCCAGGCACAAAAGTGCCATGGTTAAATATGCCCCGAAGCCAGAAGAAACCAACATCCGGGTTAAGTATATCAGCGACAAGCGCAGCAATAATCAAGCTTAAACAGATGCCCAGCAGCACCGCCAGAATCGAAATAACCAGGTTTTTATTTCGTATCTGCTGCCTCATGAAAAGCTGACTTTCCACATTTCTTTTGTTCGTATTGGTTATGAGTGTTTTCATATCCTCATAATTGATTGACAAATCTTTTATTTTATCATCACGCCGGGCGATATCCGCTTCAAGCTGCCGGATTTTTTCTTCATAGGCGGCCTTTTCGCTGCTGGAGGGTTCCGGGCACGGTTCGCCGCTAAATTCGCCGCCGACCAGCACCCGCAGCACGGGCCGGATGGTTTCAAAACGGAAATCCGCATGGGCATTGGCGAAAAGCCCGTCCACCGTGCCTTTGGACATTCCGGCCATTTCTGCAATGCGGCCATTGGATAAGCCCAAATATTCCTTGCGGGCTTTGCACCAGGCAATCAGTTCAGCGGCGGGCATGGCCACGAAATTGGGGCCATCGCAGGAAATGCCCAATTTCGGGCAAGAAACACACTCTTTATACATCGTTTTCCCTCTCATTCTTTCAGAAAAAGCAGCACTTTCTTACAAAAATCAGCTTTACTTTTCAGAAAAAGCAGAATTTCACCCACGAAAAAGCGGTGCTTTTTATTTGTATATTGGCAATTTCTGCACGGAATGATAGGATGTGAGCGGGCCAGAGATGGCCTATCATTCCCCTGGATGCGGGGGCGGACGGGTGGTGCTGAACGCTTCCGCATCCTTTTTCTGACAATTTGACAAATTGCGAATTTGTCAAATGCTATTGCAAGTGTCAATAATCTTTTGTAGTATAATTTTCAGAACATCCGTTCCCCACACGAAAGGAGAAACAGAAAACCCATGAGTGCCATTGACCAACTAATCAAATACATACTTACGCTTACCCCGGCCCAGGAGGAAAAAATCATCAATCACTTTCCACGATTGATTGAAGAACTCGAAGAGCCATTGCCGCCTTTTCCTCCGGCAAAGACTTCGCAAAATCAATAAGCATGCGCTTATTTTCGGATAACCCGTCATTATTGGCGGGCCCCTCTTGCTTTTCTTCCTCTTGCTTTTCTTCCTCTATCAGATCAGATTTTTGCACACCGAAATACTTTGCCATTATTTCGATTTTATCTATTCTTGGGTAATTCTCCGCATTCATCCAAGACAAAATCGTCGTATAAGGATATTCAAGCTTCTTGCTCATTTCCTTTGCCGATACATCCTTTTCCTGCATCAACCGCCGCAAATTCTTGGCCAGAATGGATTTATTACCAAGACCACGCATTATATATCACCCCTTTGCATTTGATTCTTTTATAATGTACAGCCATTCTGTAAAAATGTCAATAATTTCACGCAAAAAGTACAGTTAAACTGTTGACAAACAAAAAATATTATAGTAATATAGCATCACGGTACAGTTAAACTGTACTTTCTGAAATATGGAGGTGATCGGATGGAGCGCAATAAAACAGAATTTCCGCTCATGTCTTTGGCCGCTGCACGAGTAAATGTAAAAATGACGCAAAAAGAATTAGCAAAACAATGCGGCGTTAGCGAATCGACCGTCATTGCATGGGAAGCTGGGAAGCGGTACCCAAACGCAAAAATGCTTGGAAAAATAGAGCGTGCCTTGGGCATTTCTCTCAATTTCCTGCGCTTTGACTGATGATTTTTTTTAGTCAGAAAGTACAGTTTAACTGTATTTTATTGAAAGGGTGACGATAATGGGCAAAAACGTGCCATTGGGAGAAAAAATACTTTCAACCTTGATTGAATTGTACGCCGACCAAATGGGCGTAAAGGTGGAATACACCATCGGGGACAAAGCGGAAGCCGGGTTGACGCTCATTTCCAGAGGCCCGGTAATGCAGGAGGTGGCCCGCTGTGGATGAAATCGCAAGCCGGGTAAAGCGGGAAAACTTCATCACGATACAAGGGTGGATGATTACCGATTTGAACCTGAAAGGAAACGAGCTCCAAATATATGCCATCATTTACGGCTTTAGCCAGACGGAGGGGCAGCAATTCGCCGGGGGCCTTCAATATATTGCCGATTGGATAAACGGAACGAGAAGAACCGCCCTCAACTGCTTGCAATCCCTCACAGAAAAAGGCCTCATTTCCAAGAATGATACATACATAAACGGGATTAAAAATTGCCAATATCGGTGCATCCCGCTGGAGGCCTTGGCCGGTGAAAAACTTTCACCGGGGGTGGTGAAAAACTTTCACCGGGGTGGTGAAAAAGATTCACCGGGGGTGGTGAAAAACTTTCACCAGGGCGGTGAAAAACTTTCACCCAATAATATAGTTAATAATACATCTCAAAATATAGATAAAAAGAAAGAAGATAACGCCGGGGCCCCTGCCCCCGCTCCATCTTCCACAAAACAGACCAAAGCCCAGAAAGAAAAGATAAACACCGAGGAAATATTCTCCCGGTACACCCAGGATGAGAAGGTGCTTTCCTTGCTGCGGGAATGGCTGAAAGTGAGGAAGGCCAAACGGGCCCCGGAAACGGAAAAGGCCCTCACCCTGAACCTGGATAAACTGGCCCGCCTGGCCCTGCAATCTGGCATGAACCAGGCCGAATACCTGGAAGCGGTGATCGCCCGGGGATGGGCTGCCTTCTTCCCGGTGGAGGGATGGAACCGGCCCCAACGGCCTGCCCGCCCCCCGGTGAAAACGGATGCGGAACATGCAGCGGGCGGCCATCAATCCGGCTTTGGGTGGTGAGAAAATGAAAATACTTGAATTATTCGCAGGCACCCGCAGCATAAGTAAAGCTTTTGAGGCAAGAGGGCACGAAACCTTTAGCATTGAGTGGTCAAAAGATTTTGAGAATATCAATCTTTACGCCGATGTTTCAACCATTACGGCAGCGGATATTATTTCAAAATTCGGCCATCCCGATGTGATATGGGCAAGCCCGGATTGTACCACGTTTAGCATTGCTGCAATCAGCCATCACAGGCGAAAGAACCCAGAAACGGGCAATCTTGACCCCGTGAGCGATTACGCAAAATTTTGCGATGAAGTAGACAAGCATGTTTTGCAGCTTATCCAGGAATTAAAGCCGCTGTATTGGTTCATCGAAAACCCAAGGGGGGGGCATGAGAAAAATGGAATGGATGCAGGGCCTTCCACGGCACACCGTGACATATTGCCAATATGGCGATACCAGAATGAAGCCTACCGACATTTGGACAAACCACCCCGCCCCCAAATTCAAGCCAATGTGCAAAAGAGGGGACAAATGCCACGAAGCGGCACCAAGGGGAAGCAGCACAGGAACGCAAGGGCTTAAAGGCAGCAAAGAACGAAGCAAAATTCCAGATGCGCTATGCGGCCACATTGTAAAAATATGCGAGGAGGGATTCTACCATGCAGCCACCTTGTAAAGATTGCCCGGAAAGGGCCCTGCATTGCCATGGAACGTGTGAACGCTACGCAGCCTATAAAAGGGCCAAAGACAAAGAAATAGCCCGCAGAATGGCCGAAACAGCCGCAGCGGATACCACCATCCGGGGCGTGGAGCGAATAGCCAAAGCCCGCAGACAAAAAAGGAGAGGACGGTAAAGCCATAAAAACACCGAAAATAGACCCGGAGCGATTCGGCCCGGCATTGAAGGCCTGGAGCATTGAAAAGGGCATCCCTTTGCGCCAGATCGCCCACCAGATGAACCAGCACCCCAACAATATCTATACATACACCAAGACCCGGCCCCAAGGATTGCCGCCCGTGCATCCCACCTTGGGCCGCATGGTGGAAATTGCCGAAGTGCTGGGCATCACCCTGGACGAACTGGCACGGGGGCCACACGGGGAGGGCCTGCGGGATGGATAACGCCTTGCACCCCATGAGGCTGGAGGATGTGCAGGCCGCACCATCCGGGGCCATGCTATACCTGGAATACCGCCTGGAATTGAAATACCATCAAAGCGGATTCAGGCGGGCCGGTACGATCTGCGCCATGCTGCACCCCGACCACATGGCGGCCAATTACGGCCACCGCTACCGCTGCTGGAAGCGGCGGCCCAGCCTGGAAGATATGAAAGCACACGAATGGAGGGAAAACCCATGCTGAAAGTTGGCGATCAGGTAATCATGAACGGCAAATATTTTGTAGCCCCGAAACACAAAGGCCGCATCTTCACGGTGGCAACGGAGCCCCGGAACCTTTACGGCGTGCAAATGGTACACCTGGCCGAAAAACCGGGCTGCTATGCCGTGGATGGCTTAACCAGGGTGCAGCAAGAAACCTTTGACACCATCGAAAAGGAGGCCGAACAATGAAAATCACCATGACCGGCACCGAATTTAACCGCATTATGCGGGTGTGCATCCCGGCATTGAGCAAGGACGCTGTACGGCAAGCATTGTGCCATATTGATATTCAATGCAATGGAGAGGGCGAAGGCTGCGCCACGGCCTTGGATGGGTTCACCCTGGCACAAACCCGCTTTTCCTGCACGGGGCCCCGCTGCCGCTTCTATATCCCAGCCCATAAAACGGTGCGGAATGATTGCACAATCGAAATCACCCTGGAAGATGAAAAAATCAGCGTTTCCGATGGCGTGGAAACCGTCACCCGGCCAGCGTACCACGGGGAGCAAATCGACTATGCAGCCATTTGCAAGGGTGCCCAGGGCAAGAAAAAGCGCATCACCATTGCATTTGATGGCCGTTTGTTGATGCGGGCCCTCAAAAGCCATGCAGCCCCTTACCGTGAACCCGTATTCCTTGACATTTACGGCCCACACGATGCAGCTATCTTGCACACGGTCAACACTTGCGGCCTGGTGCTTCCGATGAAATTGGAGCCCAAAGAAGGAACGCCCGTTTTCTGGGATATGAGGGAAAATGCCTGAACGGCAAAAGGCGTGGCCATACTGCGCCACGCTGGAGGAAATTATAAGGATTTGTCAATCTTACCACAATTCACGGGCAGGCGCAACCCTGCCCGGCATGCGCAGCCAGGAAGGACGGCAAAACAAACAAGAAGGAGGCCAAGCCTCCCTTGGGCGTTTTCACAGGATGTGCCAATCCGCTGTGCGGGGTTCAATTCCCCGCCTGCGCTCCATTCGCCCGCAAAGGGCACAAAGAAAGCGAAAGAAGGGAAAAAATGAGCCTGTTTGAAAGCGTCTTTATGGGCGCAATGAACGCAGCGGAAGAACGCATGCAGCAGAAAGAAGGCCAGGAAACGGATTACATCGGGGAAGATGGCATGCTGATGTGCGGCGGATGCCATGAGCCGCTTTACCTGGATATTGAGGTGCCGTTGGTTGGCCCCCGCCGTGTGCCCAGGATGTGCGCTTGTGCCCGGGAGCGGGAGGAAAAGGAAATGGCCCGCATGATGATGGAGGCGGAAATGCAGCGCATTGCCAAGCTGCGGAAAATTGGCGTAACCAATGACAAATACGCCGAAATGACCATTTCCCGGGATGATGGCGCAGCACCGAAAATGCGGGCAGCGGTTGATCGGTACATCGAAAAGCGAAGTTTGATGTATCGGGAAAATATCGGCCTTTTATTCCATGGGGCCACGGGCGGCGGGAAAACATTCTGGGCCGCCGCCATCGCCAATGCCATGATAGATAACGGCATGAGTGCCATTGTTACAAATTTCGACCAACTCTTAACGGCCATCCGGGCCAATTACGAAGCCGAAAAAGGGCGCATCCTGGGCCAATTCGATGAAGTGGAATTTCTGGTGCTGGATGAACTGAAATTCGAGGGCATGAGCCCCTACGATGAACGAAAAATTTATGAAATCATCAATTCCCGCTATTTGGCCCATAAGCCTTTGATTATCACCACCAATATGACGCTGGAGGAAATCAAAAACCCCGGCACCGAAGAGAGGCAGCGCATTTGTGACCGCATTATCGAAATGTGCGTGCAAGTGCATGTGAGTGCGGACGGGCGGCGCATGGCCCTGGCCAAGAAAAAGAGCGAAAAAGCCCGGGAATACCTGGGCATTTGACAGGGGGAAGAAATTATGGTAAAGGGCACCGTTATTTGGAAAAACAACACCGTGGAAACCATCACCGCCCGGGATTGGCCCGCCCTCTTTGCGGCATTGGGCAAAGGGGAAATCAAGGCCTTTTCGGCAAAGACCATCACAACGGCGGGTATACGCCAGGGAAAGGACGGAAGGAAATATGGATAAATATCTGAAAAATGCCCGGCCTGAAAGGGCCGAATGCCTGCAAATCATCGGCAAGATGCGGAAGGCCACCGCACCCATTGAAAAGACCATCCGGCACATGACCGCCCTGGAAATGGCCCTCCAAGCCCTGGAGGCCCAGGAAGGCCGGGCCGTTTTTATCCGCATGCTGCGCTACCATGTGGCCCATGATACGGCCTATCTTTTCCCGGACAGCCTCACTAAAGAAATGCTGGAGGCTGCGGAAAAGGCCCTGGGGCGGCAACTGGCCGCAGAAAGGAAGCGGGAAAATGAGTGATTTTATCAGCCGGGAAGCCTTGCTGAAAAAGATGAATAAACGGCTTGACAATTTGAGGAAAGCATACGGGCCTTTCGATCATTACACAGACGGGTATGATGAAGCCGTTGACTATGTGATGGATTTCCCGGCAGCAGATGCCGAACCCGTGCGGCATGCAATCCTTAAAGAAATCGGCATGAATGAACAAATAAACAGCTTCACCATCCGGGGCCGCCTCCCATCCCTGAATGACTACATAGACGCTTGCCGCACCCATTGGAGCAAGGGGGCCCAGCTAAAGGAGCAAACGGAAACCGACATTATTTGGCAGATCAAAGCAGCCAGGGGCCGGGGCCTGGTGCATCCTGTTTCCGGGCCGGTGGCGGTAAATTTTGAATGGCACGAAAGCGACAAAAGGCGGGATTTGGATAACATATACAGCGCAAAAAAATTTGTACTGGATGCCATGCAGCGGGCGGGCATCATCCCAAACGATAACCGCAGGCATGTGGCGGGGCTGCATGACGACATCAACGATGATAACCAAGATTTTGTAATAGTGACCATCCAGGCCGCAGGATAGCGGCAAAAACAGACAGGCCGGGAGGTGTAGCGCAAGATGGAGGCTTACAAGCAAGCGCACCGTGCGCTATGCTTTTATGGCGAAGTCAAAAGAACAAAAACGGCTGGAGGGGAGAAAACGGCGGCTTTCCTGGCCCGCATCAATGCTGCCCTGGCCAATCTATCCCAGGAAGAACAAATCACCATCCAGGCCCTATATATCCGGCAAATGACCCAGGAGCAAGCGGCGGAGGCCATGGAATGCGATACTTCCACCGTATCCCGGCGCAAGCGGCGGGCATTGGAACGCCTGGGCCTGATATTGTACCCCGATCAGTATTTGCAGGAAAGCGGGCTGCATTGAGGGCAACAAAAAAGCGCAGGCATTCTGCGCTTTATTCTTTGCCTTTTTCCCGCTCCATGGCCTCCATAATGGCCCGGATTACAAAGGCATTCACCGATTCCCCGCAGGCCTTTGCATGGGCCGTGACGGCCTCTTTTATGCCGGATTCCTTGGGCGTGGTGATTCGGATAATATCCACCTTTTCCATGTATCTTTTTATTGATTCCTTGTTTTGCTCATAAGTCGGCATCTTCCATCCCTCCCATGGAAAGTATAACACAAAACATTCTATATATACATAGATAAAAAGGTATAAAATTTTCCCGTTTCATCCATTCCAATCTATATATACATAGAGTATAATATAATTGTTCCAAGGGGGACGGAAAGGAGGGGATGCCGATGGACGGCAAAACAAAAGAAGCCCTGCAAGAGCTGCTGAAAATCTTGAGAGATTGCCCGGAATTAGCAGACTGAATAACAATCACCATCAAGCCAAACAGCAAACCGCAGGGCACCGGCCACAAGTGACCGGCTGGGGAGCGGGTGGAGCCGCTCCCCTCTCCCCCAGATTATAGCGATAAATACAAGATTGTCAATAGATGAAAGGAAGCAAGAACATGAAAGAATATCTTTATAGCGTTGGCATGCGGGACAATCGGACAGATGAAAAAAATCCATCTCCGTGTATGGGCAAAAGACAGCACGGAAGCAACCAGAAAAGTAACAAATGCCCTGTTTGGCTATAAAGGGGAATACCGCTGGATTGGAACGGGCCCCATTTATGAAAATAACAAATTGATGGAACGTGAGGCCGAATAACGGCAGAAAGGAAGGAACCATGAACAAGCAGCGCAGGAAAGCCATTGACGAAGTACGGGCCAAGCTGGAAGAATTGCTGGAGGAACTGGAAACCCTCAAAGACGAGGAAGAAGAAGCCCTGGACAATCTGCCCGAATCGCTCCAGGAAAGCGAGCGGGGCCAGGCCATGAGCGAGGCCGTGGACAACCTGGAAAGTGCCTTAGACAGCGTACAGGAGGCCATTGATTCTTTGGAAGTTGCCACACAATAACCGGGGAAACCCCCGGTTTTTCGTGCGTTTACAAAAAACTATTGCAAAATACTGATAATTGGGAATATAATACAGGCAGAATAAAACACGAAAGGAAATATGCACCATGAGCAAAAAGCCGTCCTATCTCATTCAGGGATACTACCCGCCGAAGCAAGACACCAAGCAAGCCCCGAAGAATGCCAGGATGCAGCAATACCAGGGCGCAGCCCAGGCCCAGGAGATGCCGAACACCTACACCGGGGCCGGAAATGCGGCAAATTACGCCCAGGAGCCCGCCCAGGCAATGCCGGGCAATTATGCCACCCCGGCAAAAGAAACGCCCAGGAAGGCCGCCAGAATGGCCGGAAACGGCAAAGATAAAGTTTTGCTTATTAGTGCCATTATTTCCACCGTTTGGCTTATCCTGGCCTATGTGCTTTTCCAGGGGGAAATAAATGCCCAAATGGCACCCACGGCGGACGATTGGGAGCAATTAGGGCAGCAGATCGGCACGGCCATGGCCGCCGCCATGATTTGGCCCTTTTTCGTGCTTAGCTTCATTGGGGCAATCTTTAATTGGTTGGCCTGGCTGCGCAGCAAAAAGGGCTTTGCCCTCACAGCGGGCATACTCTTTGCCATTTCCTTAATTTTCGGCTTTTCCTGGGCCCTGGGCATTATCCCTTGCGTGGTGCTGGCCTTTGTGGGGTATAGCCGGTTGAAAAGGAGGGAAAGGAAATGACAAAGTATAATAAAATGGTAAGTCTGGATATTGTTTTAGAAATCATTGATAAACTGGAAATAAAAGATGCAGCAGATGGATTTGATTCCGGGTATAACAATGGTGTATGCGCTGCGTATGATGCCATTGTAGAAAGGTTCGTAACAAAAGAAGAAATAGAAGCGCAAGCCGGGGAATAAACCCCGGCTTTTTCTTTATCAAACTATCCGAAAAATGCTAAAATTATAGAAATATAGTAACGAGGTGAAACCATGGAGAAAAGAGAACCGAAAATCGAAATATACCAGGGCAATGCGCTGGATGTGCTGCTGGGCGATATTGGCACCTTTGATGCCGTGATAACAGACCCGCCATACGCAAGCGGGGCCACCCTGGCAGGCAAGCAAGTGGCCACAAGCAAGAAATACACCCAAACAAAAAAGCGTTGCCCCTTCCCGGACTTTGCCGGGGATGCCATGGACCAGCGGTCCTGGGCGCACATGATGCGGGAAGTGCTGGAGGCCGCAAGGGAGAAAGCAAACCCGGGTGCGCCGCTGGCTATCTTCATTGATTGGCGAAACCTTCCCACCCTCACCGATGCCATACAATGGGCCGGGTGGAGCCTGCGAGGGGTGGCCGTATGGGATAAAATCACATCCCGCCCGCAAATGGGCCGTTTCCGCCAGCAAGCGGAATTTCTGGTATGGGGCAGCAATGGACACATGCCAATAACACGGGATGTGCCATGCCTGCCGGGTGTATTCCGTGCCAGCAACGTGCAAGGGGCGGAACGCATCCACCAAACACAAAAGCCGCTGGAGGTTATGCGCCAGATCGTGCGCATCACGGAGCCGGGCGGGCGCATCCTTGACCCGTTTGCCGGTTCCGGCAGCACATTGGCCGCCGCCCAGGCGGAAGGCTTTGATGCCGTGGGGATAGAAATACATAACGAGATCGCAAATTCGGCAGCGGAACGGCTGGCCATTGATTGCGCATAAGGCACGGCCAGGGGCCGGGGATGTTCTCCCCGGTTCTTTTTTATGCCCATTTTTTGGGGGCAATGCAATATTTGGTGCAAAATTGCCGCAAAATTGCTGCAAATTTGCCGCCATGGTAAAACGGCAAAAACCGGCTTATTATGTGGGCATAAAGCGATTGGAGGACACGCCAATGCAGAACGAAAAAAACAGCCTTGAAGTGCTGGAGGAACGTTACAAGCAGCATCATGCAATGCTGGATGAACACGAACACCGCCTGAACGATCACGAAAAGCGTATCCGCAAGGAAGAAACCCATTCCGGGGTTATTGACGAAAGCGTGAAGAATCTTTGCAGGCGGATGGACGGCCTCACCAAAGCCCTGTGGGCTGCTGCTGCTGCCCTGGGCACCACGGCCCTGGGCATGATCGTGGATTTTATCAAAACCAAATTTTAGGAGGGAAAACGCATGGAAATGGATATCCTTTCTTTCATTCAGGAATATGCCGTGCTGCCCGTGGCGGCCGTGTGCTTCCTGCTGGGTTGGCTGCTAAAAAACACCTTTGCCGCCTTCCCGGATAAGTTTATCCCGCTGGCCCTGGTGCCCGTGGGGCTGGTGATTGTGCTTTGGCTGAACGCCTGGGCATTCACGCCGGAAAACGTGCTGGCTGGCATTTGTTCCGCCGCCCTGGCCGTGTGGGCCCACCAGACGGGCAAACAGTTGATTGTAAAAACCGAGGCCGACAAGGTAGAGCCGGGCGGTGTGGCCGATGAGTAAAACCGGCAAAGGCCTGGCCGCATGGGCTGAAAACATATACAAAGGCGGCAATCATGTGTATTGGTGGGGTACCTATTGCAACCCATGCACAAACAGCCTTTTGACGGGTAAAACAAGGCAATACCCCGAATATTACGGCGATAACCGCCAGCCCACTTATAAAAAGCACATCCAGCAAGGCAAGATCGCCACGGATTGCGTGGGCCTTATCAAGGGCTATTATTGGGAGCTTGACGGGGTTATCAAGTACAAGCGGGACGGCCTGCCCGACAAAGGTGCAAAAGGCATGTGGAGTGCCTCCAAGATCAAAGGCAAAATCGCAACCCTGCCCGAAATCCCCGGCCTGCTGGTATGGACGAAAACGCAAGGGCATGTGGGTGTATATGTGGGCGGCGGCATCGTGGTGGAGGCCAGGGGCTTTTCCACCGGCGTGCAGCGTAACAAATTGAGCGCAAGGGCCTTTACGCATTGGGGCATGTGCCCTTACATCGAATACACCGCAGCCGAAACCGAAGCGGCCCGGGCAGCCATGGGAAGCACCACGGCAGCCCAAACGCCCGCCAAAGCACCAGAAGCCGCCCAGGAAGCGGCCAAGGCGCAAGGGGGTGTAAATATGCCCACCATCCGAAACGGGGCCCAGGGAACGGCTGTAAAGGTGCTCCAACGCCTTTTGATCGTAAACGGGGCCAAGCTATCCCGATATGGAGCAGACGGAAAATGCGGGGCGGAAACCGTGGCAGCCGTGAAGGCATTCCAAACGGCCCACAATTTGACCCCTGACGGCATTTGCGGCCCGCTCACATGGGCCGCCCTTGCGGGGTGATTTTATGGCAACAAAGGGAGCCGGAAGAAAGTCTCTCTATGATACCAAGATACGCCCGAACCTTGACACCATCGCAGCGATGGCGCAAACGGGCTTTACCCAGAAAAAAATGCGGGAAATCCTGGGGGTTTCCCGCTCCACCTGGGAAAAGTACAAAACCGAAGAAAAGGAATTTGCGGACAAATTATTGGCCTGTAAAGATGCGCCAAAGATCGACCGCACCGAAGAAGTGAAGAAGCTGGAGGAATCCATGCAAAAATTGGCCCATGGATTCACACAAAAGCAAATTCGCTTCATCAACACCAAAGAGGGCCCGGAGCCGGTGGAAGAAGAAATCTATTACCCGCCAAATTTCCAGGCCATCCGCTTTTTACTGCTGAACTGGGGCGGCTATATGAGCGAACCCGTGGCCCAGGCGCAGCGGGAAAAAGAATTCCAGCATAAAAAGGCCATGGATGAAAAACACAACTGGTAAAGGGGGAAATGATATGCCGAATGTATTCGGGCACCGTAAATGCAAAAGCCTGGTGGAGGTGCCGGGAAAGGCCGCCTATGATGTGCACGGCCACGGAAACATTACCCGGTCTGGCAAGATGGCAGGCGTGGCAGAACCCATGCTGCTGATTACCGATGCCCAGGGCAATATCGTGGCCACGAAAACCATCACGGCGGATATTACCATCAGCGGCACATTGATGGCCTCAAAAATCATTGGGGCGGTGTATGCATAATGGGCCAGCTTATCTATTCGGGCAGCTATCCCGATATGTACACATTCAATAACAGCAAAACCGAGGGCACCTTTACCAAACAGAATGCCGATGCCGTGCCTGCCAATGGCGTGGTGGTGGCCGTGGTGCATGAAGTGTATTGCGGCGTGGATGCCTCCATCCGGGGGCAAAGCGTTTCCGTCAATTTCACCATTTACGACCAAATAGGCAGAAGCGCAAACGTTGAATGCACGGCCATTGCGCCCACCACAAGCCCGGCATATATCAAGCTGGTTGGCCATCCTGACACAAAAATAATTGACTTTAACACCCTGGCCCGGGTGAAGCTGGGCGGCACCAATAAGCTGGTGACACGGGAAGATTTTAATTGCCCGCTATATGTCAATTACCGCTTGCCGCTTGAAACCTACACAGACCCGGAAATCATCGCCGGAAAAACGCCCATCAAAGCGGTGCACATGCTGGAGCTGCAAGAAAATATCAACATTATGCGGCAGGGCTATACGCTTTCCGATTATGAGTTTTCCGCCATCCGGGCGGGATATACCAGCCTTGGCGGCTGGGCCGATCATATCCGGGAAATGCGGGCCGCCATTGACGAAATCGGAGAAAGCCACGAAGAATGGCTGCTGCTGGAGGTAAACCAGCCCAGGGCGGATATTATGGCCCAAATGCGCCGGGTGGTAAATGCGCTATGATTACCAATCTTGCGGATTTTTACCGCTCCAAAGTATGGGAAAAGTTCATCCGCTGCCTGGCCGATGAACGGCTGGACGAAAACGGGGTTTTATGGTGTGCCCATTGCAGGAAGCCCATCATTTTCAAATATGACCGCATCGCCCACCATTGCAATACCTTTTTAACCCTGGCCAATGTGAATGATGCCAATATTGCGCTGAACCCGGAAAATATTGCCTTTGTGCATCACCGCTGCCATAACGAAATCCACGAAAGATTTGGCTTTGCAAAGCCCCAGGCCCCACGGATAAAGAAAGTGTATCTTATCCATGGCAGCCCATGCAGCGGAAAAACCACCTATGTGGAAAGCGTGGCCGGGCCGGGCGATCTTATCCTGGATATGGACGCAATCTGGGCATGCATCAGCGGAAAAACCGATGGGCACGCCTGCCGGGATGGGCGTTTAACCCATAACGCCTTCCGGGTGCGGGATTGCATCCTGGATATGATAAAAACCCGATACGGGGAATGGAATAACGCCTATATTATCGGCGGTTATCCCCGCATCATGGAAAGGGAGCGGATGGCCACCATTTACGGGGCCGAATGCATCCATATTGACACGCCGCAGGAAGTATGCTTGCAGCGTGCAGCCCAGCGGCCCAAAGAGTGGGCCGGTTATGTAAATACCTATTGGGAAACATTGCAATGACGGGAGGCATTGACGATGATTGCACACAGATACAACCCGGACACCTTGACAAAAAGCACCACCATTCCCCTGGGCCGGGCGTGTGAATGTTACGCCACCCGCATCGAATTTGATGTATCCGCATGGCTGGCCCGCTTTCCAGGCGGAACAATCGTGCTTTATGTCAAAGACCCCAACGGGGAATTATACCTGGCAAAAATCACCGTGGCGGATGGGGTGGCCTCCTGGACGCTCCAAGCATCCGACACGAAAACGCCGGGGTATGGAAATTTGGAGCTTGCATTGATCGGTGCAAACGGTGCCAAGAAATTATCTGCCGTGGCAACCACGCACCTGGGCCTATCCCTCATCGATTCCGAGGAAGCCCCGGATTATGCCACGCCCTGGCTGGAGCAGGCCGCAGAAATGCAAGCGGTCACGGAAACCGCATCCAGGGCAGCGGCGGAACATGCCGCCACGGCAACCACGGCAGCGGCCCAGGCCGCAGCATCCGCCAATAGCGCAACGGCAAGCGAAACGGCAGCCGCAGGAAGTGCGGCAGCGGCGGCGCAATCTGCAAAAGAAGCGGCGGACACGCTGGCGGCGGTGGAAGAAACCGTGGCCCGGGAAACCAAAGAGGCCGTGCAGGCGATAGGAGCACAAGAGGCGGCATCCATCAAGGCGGTAAATGATGCTGCTACACCCGCAGCCGAAAACGCAGAAGCAGCCAGCAAGAGTGCGGAGAACGCCGCCACCAGCGCAGAGAATGCGGAACAATCCGCCGACCGTGCCGAAATGGCCGCCACGGCTTCCGGCTGGTTTGATGTGGGAGTGAACGAAGCCGGGCACCTGATTTATACAAGATCGGAAACCGTTGATGCTATCGACTTTGAAATGCAAAAAGGGAGGCTGATTGTCAATTATGCCTAATGTACAAAAAGACCTGGGCCCGGTTAGCGCATACGCTATTGCCGTAAAGCACGGCTACACCGGCACAGAGGAAGAATGGGCCGCCTTGCAAATTGCAGCGGCAGAAAATGCGGCAGCGGCGGCGCAATCTGCACAGGAAGCGGCAAACACGCTGGCAGCGGTGGAAGAATACGTGGCCCAGGAAACGGCAAAAGCCGTGCAGGAGATCACCACCCAGGAAACCGCATCCATTGCATTGGTGGAGGAAGCGGCCTCCGCTTCGGGCGCAGCCCAGGAAGAGGCAATCGCCGCCAAGGGTGCGGAAACGCTGGCTTCTATCCCGGAGGATTACACCGAACTGTCCGGGGAAGTTAGTCAACTTTCTGCTGAGATTTCCGACTTAGAAAGCAAAACAGGCTTGAAATATACAAACGGCGAGAAGCTTACCCCCTTGTATAACTATATGGAATCCTTTGTGGCTGATGGCGTAACGCAAAACGCAGATGGAAAAGTTTACAGGGTGGACGGCACGCTGGCAACTTCAAGCGGCTCAACGAGTTATCGGGCAACTGTTGCTGCTGGTGATGTATACCTTATTAGCGGCAGGTTGTCAAGCTATTACATTGTGCTGTTTGCTGGCGATGTGGTACATAGGGCATATAGCATCACGGATGTGGGTGCAGAAATCACGGAAAGCGGGCATGGAACCTACGAAGCAGCAGCCAAGTCTTTTAAAAACTGGCGGCTGGTTATCCCTGACGGTGTGGATGCTATCGGTGTAACGGTGGCAACGTATAGCGGCTATAACGGCACGCTGTACAAAGAAGAGAACGTTGTCGAATACATCAACGTCACGGATGTAAAAGCAAAAGCAGACGCTGCGCATGAGCATACCGTGATGCCTGTATCGACCATGCCAACGTATCTGAAAAATGTGCTTGGGTATAAGCCGCTGGGTGCGCTGTCCAAGCCTTACATCTGTCTCAGCACGGACGATGGGCGAGAAGGGCTCATCCATCAGACGATTGAGATGGTGGTTGACGTTGCCCATGTTCCGGTAACTTTCTGCATCCACTCCAAGGCTGACATTTTCTATGCGCAGAAGCGCAAGAAATACACGCTTGCGCAGGTTGCGGAAAAAATCAACGGTGCGATTGTCAATGAGGATTGCGAGCTTGCCCTGCATGACAATAGGCTGTGGGCAGACAAAAACGCTTCGTATACCACGCCATATACCGAAGCAACCCTGTATCAGTTTGTGCAGGATGAAAAGGCGTTTATTGCAAACCCATTCGAGCGGGACACCAACACAGAACTCGCCGTATCGTGGGCGTACAAGTCCGCATCTGCGCCTGAACATGCGACTGATGCGGTTGTGTCTGTTGTCATGGGCGGAGAATTTGGCGTTCTGCGCAGCGGCGATACTGCGCTGGGTACGATCAAAAATATCTACGACTACAAGTGCCTTGGTGCAAGAAGTAATCTGTACTGCCTGACAAGCAAAAATTTTAACTCTAGTATGTACAACTCTCTGGAAAAGGCAAAGGCTGCTGTTGACTATGCCATTGAAAACAACCTTCTGCTACCCATCTTCTGGCATGAAGCCATCATGGCAAGTGCCACTGAAGAAAGCAACGAGGGCGAGCATATCACGGATGAGCAGATCACTAACATCCTTCTGCCAATGATCGAATATGCAAAAACAAAGGGTGTTGAGTTTGTAACTCTGAGCCAGATTCCGTATCTGAAATAGAAAATTTAACCCGATTGATGACTAACTGACAAGATAGCGAACCAAGCAAAGGAGGGGGCACCATGCAGGATAACACTTGCATTTGCTGCGGCCAGATCATCCCGGAAGGGCGCACGGTATGCCCTGCATGCGAGGAAGCGGCAAAGCAGAAATTGAACTGGCATTCCTCACCCTCCCCCACCCCTGGGGACACCCACCCCAGAGGGGACTGTAAGGGGCGATCCCATTTCCCGCAGCGGGCGAAAAAATGAGATTTTAGAAAAAGTTTCAAAATTCCCCGCATATATGCGCCAATCTAAGCGATTTTAGAAAAAGCTATCGACCAATGGGAAGGGGGCGGAAATAAAAATGGCTAAGAATGGCACACAGCAACAACGGGAAGCGGCCCTCCTGGCCATCTTTGCGGGCATTGATGAAGGAATGCACGAAATTATCCGCCCGCTGATTACGGAAACCGCCTACCTGGAAGCGGAACTTTCCACCCTGCGCCTGCTGCCGAAAATCCGGGTGCATCCGAAAGACCCGCAGCGGCAGCAAACCACACCGGCCGCCAAGCTGTACAAGGAACTTTTGCAGCAATACACCAATTGCATAAAGGTTCTTTCAAGCGTGCTGCACCGGGAGGCCCCGGAAGAAGAAAGCCCGCTGCGCCAATGGCTGGAAGAAAGAAGAAAACAGTATGGCGGGCCGTGACGATCTTTATCTGGTGCAATATCGGGAAGCCATCCGGCGTGGTGAAATCATAGCGGGCTGGGAACTCATCATCGAATTGGATGCCCTCATCGCTGACCTGGACAACGGGCGGTATACCTACGACACCCGGGAAGCATATTCACGCATTGACTTTATGGAGGGATGTATACGCCTCACGAAATCGCCTTTCTACGGCAAACCCATGGTTTTAATGCTATGGCAAAAGGCACTTATTGAGGTAACGTATTCCTTCAAAATGGCGGAAACCGGGGAAGATCGATTCAAGCGCATTATCTTGCTGATTGCCCGGAAAAACACCAAATCGGAAACATGCTCCGCCCTGGCACTCACGGAAGCGATTGTCGGGCCCATGGGTGCGGATATTGTTTGCAGCTCCAACGATGATAACCAGGCATCAATTATCTATGACGCAATCGACACCATGCGCCTGATGATTGACCCCCGCAGCAAAGACACCTGGAGGAATCAACGCTACATCCGCTGCAATGTGACGGATAGCAAGATTTTCAAACTATCCGACCGCACCAGGAACAAGGAAGGGCGAAATATTGATTTTGCCATTGTGGACGAAGCGCACGAAATGAAAGATAACGTGATCGCCAAATCCATTGAACAATCGCAATCCCTGAAAGATAACCCGAAGTTTATCATTATCACCACCGAAGGATTTGTAAACGATGGCTTCCTGGATGAAGAATTGAGGAAGGCCCGGGCAATCCTTCACGGTGAAGATACCGGCATCGCAGCAGAAAGAACCCTCCCATGGCTTTACACCCAGGACAGCGAAGCGGAAATATGGCAGGACGAAAGCACCTGGCAAAAATCCAATCCCACCCTGGGCATCGTGAAAAAATGGGACTATCTGCGGGAGCAAGTAGACCTTGCCAAGAAATCCAAAGCCGACCGCATGTTTGTATTGGCGAAGGATTTTAATATCAAGGTTTCCAATTCGCAGCAATGGCTTATGGAGGAAGATTATACATACCCGGCCACCTATGACCTGGAATCCTTCCGGGGGGCCTTTGCCCTGGGTGCGGTTGACCTTGCAGAAACCACAGACCTCACATGTGCCAAAGTGCTGCTGATGCGCAAGGACGATAAAACCAAGTATATCCATACGCATTATTTCATTCCCGAAAGCAAGCTGGAAAAATCCGATGATAAGGCATTCGGGGCGAAATACCAGGAATGGGCCCGGGCTGGTATGGTGACGATCTGCGAAGGCAACGAAAACGACCTTTCCCGGGTGGCCGATTGGTTTTATTCCTTGTATGCGGATTATGGAATCCGCCTCATCAAATGCGGGTATGACCAACGCTTTGCAAAAGACTTTTTGCAAAAAATGGATATGTACGGTTTCGAGTGTGAAATGGTGTATCAGAATAAGCTCACTTTGTCAAATGCCATGAAATTGGTGGAAGCCGATCTGAAAGACCAGCTTATAAACTACAACGAAAACGAGGTAGACCGCTGGTGCCTGGGCAATGCCAGCATGGAGATTGACAGCCTGGGCAATGTTATGGCCGTAAAAATCAACAACCAACACCAGCGGCGCATTGATGGTGCCGTGACCCTGATTATTCTATATGAGATTTTCCGGCGATACCGCACCACACTATTAAACAAGCTCAAATAATGGAGGGGATGGAATGGGCCTGCTTGACTTTTTGCAGCCGAAGAAGCGGCGGGAGCGGAACAAATACGCTCAAATGCTGAATGGGCGAATGCCGATTTTTAGCCAATTCGGCACCAATATTTATGCATCCGATGTGGTGCAGCAGGCTGTATATTGCATCGTGCAGGAAGTGAAGAAGCTGACCCCACGCCATGTGCGCCGGATTAGTTCCGATGTGGTGCCGGTGCCCGGCCGCCTGCAATCGGTGCTGGATGCCCCGAATGCCATCATGACTACGGCGGATATGCTGGAAAAAATCGCCTGGGCCTATTTCATGAATTATAATGCCTGGATAATTCCTGTGCGAGATAACGCCGGGAAGATTGAGGCCCTATGGCCGGTAAATCCCCAACGTGTAACCTACATCGAAGATGCAGCCGGGCGGCTGGGCGTTACCATGGAATTTCAAGACGGAACCGAAACCACCCTTTTGTGCTCCGATCTTATTCACCCGAAAAGTCATTATTTCGCAAATGATTACATGGGCGGGGATGCTAACGGGCAGCCGGACAATACGGCCATCCTGGAAACCGTGGAGCTCAACCACACTTTAATGCAGGGGGTAGCCAAGGGCCTGAAAGCATCCTATGCCGTCAATGGCGTGGTGAAATACAATACCATGCTGGACGATGGCACGATGAAAACGAACATCAAAGAATTGCAAGACCGTATCCAGGCAAACGAAAGCGGATTCCTGCCCATGGATTTGAAGGGCGAATTTATCCCTATCAAAAACGTAATCAAACTGGTGGATAAAGATACGCTGGCTTTCATTGATGAAAAAATCCTGCGGCATTTCGGGGTTTCCGTGCCGATCATCACCGGCGATTATAACCCGGAACAACTGGCGGCATTTTACCAGAAAACAATCGAACCCTTTATTGTCACGCTAAACCAGGCATTTACAAAGGGCATTTTCTCCCGGCAGGAAATCGGGCATGGCAATGCAATCGAATTTTTCCCGGAAGAATTGATTTTCATGAACACCACGCAAAAGCTGGAAATGGTGCGACTGCTGGGGGATGCTGGCTCTATGTACGAAAACGAAAAACGCCGCATTTTCGGTATGTATCCGCTGCCTGAATTGGTGGGCGTGCGCACGCAATCGCTCAACTACATAAATTCCAATATCGCCGCCAATCACCAACTGGGGACGGGCAAAAAGGAGGAAGAAGGCAATGCACAAGACCAAGACCAAAGCCAAGACCCTGCCGACACTTGAAAGGCGAAATTATAGCTTTGAGGTACGGGCAGAGCAAGACGAGCAGCACGGTTCTATTATTACCGGGCGGCCCGTGGTGTATTCCAGCGAAACGGATATCATGGGCATGTTTTCCGAGATCATCGAACCGGGGGCCCTGGAAGGCGCCGACCTTTCGGATGTGCGCTTTCTTGTAAATCATGACCTTTCAAAAATCCCCTTGGCCCGCTCCAGGAACAACAACGAAAACAGCACCATGCAGCTTTCCACCGATAACGAGGGCCTTTCCATTCGGGTGACGCTGGACACCGAAAACAACAGCGAGGCCCGGGCCCTTTATAGTGCCGTGCAGCGTGGGGATATTTCCGGCATGTCGTTTATGTTCTCCATTGCCGAAGAAACCTGGGAGGATGAAAACACCGATTACCCCAAGCGGCACATTATCAGAATTGCTTCCATTGTCGAAGTATCGGCGGTAACGTTCCCCGCATACGAAGACACGGAAATAAATGCAAGAGGCGGCACGCTGGAGAGCGTCCGTACTGTGCTGGAGAGCGCAAAGGAAAAGGCCAAGCGTACCAAAGCGCCGGAGGGCGTGGACGAATTGGCGCTTGCAAAAGCAAAAGCCCTTTATATCAACTAAGAAAAACAGGAGGAAACCACCATGAAAAAGCGTTTGATGAATCTTATCTCCCGCAAACAGAAGGAAATCGAAACCATGCGCAAGCGTGCGCAGGAATCCCAGAACATCGAAGAAGTGCGCTCCCTGGGCGATCAGATCGCAGCAGCCCAGGCCGATATTGACGAAGCCCGCAACATGCTGGCCGAATGCAATAACACCCTGGGCGGCGTGCGTGCCGAAATGGACGAAGAAAACCAGGATGGCGAAGAAGACCCGGACGAAGAGGGCGAAGAAGAAGAAAACCCCGCCCCCGATAACAACGCCCGATCCCGCAATTTCGCCCCCGGCCGTGTGGTGGCAAGCTATGACACCCGCAGCAATGCGCCCCAGCAGGCCCGTTCCCTGGAAGCCCGTGCCAAGGCCTTTGCAAAAACCGGCCGCCAGAATATCCCGACCACCGAAGCCCGGGCCGTGCTGGTGAGCGGCGGCAAGATTGCCACCCCCACCGAAGTGGGCGGCATCAATGATGCTTTTACCCAGGTATCCAGCATTGTGGATATGGTCAAGGTGACGGATTGCGAGGGCATGGGTTCCTATAAGGTAGCCTATGAAATCGCCGCAGCCACCGCCGCCAAGCACACCGAGGGCGCAGAGGCTGCCGCATCCGATATGACCTATGATTATGTGGAGATCACGCCCGAAACCGCCGCCGTGGTGAGCTACATTTCCAAGAACGTGCGGAAACAAAGCCCGCTCAACTACACCGAGAAGGTGCGTGCTTCCGCCCTTACCGCCCTGCGCAAGTACGCCGCAAAGCTTGTCACCAACAAGATTCTGGCCTCTTCCCTTACAAGTGCGCTTGCCATTACCGCCATTGGCGCAGATACCCTGCGCAAAATGGCCCTGAATTATGGCGGGGCCGAAGGCGTGGAAGGCGGTGCCGTGCTCCAGCTTTGCAAAGCCGACCTTATCAAGTTTGGCGATGTGCGGGGCACCCAGGAAAAAAAGGCCGTGTACGAAATCACGCCCGATACTTCCAACCCCAATACCGGCATTATCAAAGATGGCGGCCTTGCCGTGAAATATTGCCTCAACAGCAACTTGACCGAAGGTAAGCTGATTTATGGCAATCCCATGTGCTTTGAATTGGGCCTTTTCAGCGGCTACGAAATCGCCGTTTCGGAAGATCATTCCATCACGAAGCTCATGCTTACCATTGTGGGCGATACCGAATTGGGCGGCGATGTAGTCGTAAAGGATGGCTTTGTCGTTGCCACCGTGGGCGCAAGCGCATAATAACACCAACACGGGGCGGCACATCCGCCGCCCCGCTATCCCATAAGGAGGCGAGGGCATGGCCGAAACTTTCAATATGCTGGAGCATGTAAAAACATGCCTGGGCCAATCCGGGAATGAGTATATCAATCCCATTTTTCAGGGCTACATTGACGAAGTGCGGGAATATCTCCAGGATGCAGGCATCCCCGAAGAAGTGACCAATACAAAGCCTTTCGGCGGCATTGTAATGCGTGGCGTGGCCGATCTGTGGAATTATGGTGCCGGTGGTGCTGACCTTTCCCCTTACTTCCACGAAAGGGCGGCCCAGCTTGCATGCAAATGGAAAGGAAAGAAAAATGCTACGACCTAACACCGCCACGCAAATGGCCACCGCCTGCATGCTGCTAATCCCGCAGCCCGGCCCGAAAAAATATGGTGTGGATACCTGGATATATCCCGAAAGCGGCCCTATCATTTGGGCCAATGCGAAAAGCTACGGCGGCACCGAGCGGGCATCCAATGATTTGCTGGTGATTGAAGATACCATGACCCTGACCACATGGTATAGGCCGGATATTGCCGCAAATTGCCGGGTGCGCATCATGCAAACCGGGGCCCTATACGAAGTAATAGGCGAACCCGAAAATTTGGAAATGAGAAATCAAATCCTCATTTGCAAGCTGCGGCGGGTGCTGGGCGATGGCTAAAAAATCAAAGCTGGCCTTTAATTTCAAAGAAATGGAGGCCCTGGCCGAAAAGTTGGAAGCGATGGGCGGCAATCTGCAAAAGGCTTGCGATAAAGCCCTGCATGATACCCATGATTACATAACGCCCCAGCTATCCAGCGGCATTGCACGCCACCACGCCACCGGCGAAACGGAAGAAGCCCTGCAAAGAAGCCCGCACGTTGTTTGGGAAAGCCCGCTCAAAGCCGTGGTAAATATCGGCTTTGACCTGGAGGACGGCGGCTGGCCTTCCATCTTCCTGATGTGGGGCACGCCAAAGATGAAACCAGATACCAGCTTAAAAAATGCGGCCTTTGGGCCGAAGGTGCGGCGGGAGGTGGCCCGCATCCAGCGGGAAGCCCTGGAAGCTGCGCTGCAAGAAATGGCAAGGGGGTGAGCTTGTGAATGTAGAAGACGAACTTATAAAAATTCTGGATGGGTTTAATTTTCCTTCCTGGCTCATGCACACCATGCCAGCAAAACAAAAATACCCGGATTCATTCTTTACCTTCCTTTCCACGGATGCGCCTTTTACGGCACATTACAACAACCGGCCGCACGCCATTGTTTGGGCTTTCATGATCGGCTTTTATAGCAGCGACCCAGGCCAGGTGCGAAGCGTGCCCATGGAATTGGCCCGGCGTTTGATGGCTGCCGGGTGGATTGTGGAAGGGCCGGGCGTGGATGTTAAATCCGATGAACCCACCCACACCGGGCGGCGCATTACCGCCCATTACATCCAAAGATTGGAGGAATAAGCATGGAAAAAGTAATCGAATACCGTGGCGTCGAGGATGTTGTTATCGCTGAAATTCTCACCGATGATAACGATACAGACAGCGGCTATACTTTCGGCCCCGTGGAAAGTTTGCTGCCCGTTGCCGAAATCAACAAAACCACGGAAACCAGCACGGAAACCAAGTATTACGACAACCGGCCCGCAATCACTATTCACGGCGAAGGTGCGGACGAAATCGGAATTATTGGTGCTGGTATGCTCCTGGAGAAAATCGCAAAGATTACCGGCAAATCCTACGATGTAACTACCGGGGCATTTGTGGATAGCCAAATCCAAGAAAAGTATTATGCCCTTGGCTACAAAACCAAAGACACGGACGGCAAATACCGCTATGTTTGGCGGTTAAAGGGCACCTTTGCCATCCCGGATGAAAACCACAAAACCACGGACGGCAGCGCAGACACCAACGGCACCGAATTGACCTATACCGGCATTTATACCACCCATAAGTTTACGAAGGGCTGGTATGATGGCAGCACCTGGCACCCGGGCCCGGTTAAGGGCCTCATCGTGAGCGACCGGGAAGGCCTGGCCGATCTGACCAATTTCTTTAAGACCGTTACAACGCCCGACACCCTGACGGCGAAAAATGCGGGCTAATTCAAAGGGGCGGCCCTGCTGCCGCCCCTTTCCTCAAATATACAGGAGGGTGCAAAAATGGAACTGAAACTGAACATTTACAAAAGCCAGAAAGAAATCGAAAAAACCTATATCACCCAGGACTATGCCGTCATGTACGGCACAGTAGAAGACTTGCTTGATCTCCTTGATCTGGAAGCATTGACGAATACCGAAAATTCGGATGGGGTAATCGCTGCCGTTACCCGCCTTATCAATAGCCGCAAAGATGTAATCAATCCCCTGCTGAAAGATATTTTCGATGGCTTGAACGATGAGGAATTACGCCGCACCAAGGCCGTGG
>JAZUQI010000172.1:0-1805 GCA_045605625.1 Clostridia bacterium | reverse complement strand
TGAGCTGCCTGATGGACAGCACATGCGCCCTTAGCTCAGCCGGATAGAGTGTTTGACTACGAATCAAAAGGTCGAGAGTTCGAATCTCCCAGGGCGCGCCAGAAGAGAAGCTTCAAAGCTTCTCTTTTTTCTTGTAATCATCCATATTTTTCGATATACTCAATACACCATCAAGCGAAAGGAACCCAATTCATGACAGATCATCTACACCGATCCTATGGTAAGAAGCTTCTTCTGCCGTTACTGCTTTTTCTGCTTCTGTTTCTTGCAATCAGCAGCATTTTTTCCAGCCAAACAATAAACAAACAAAGAAAAACCCCCGAATATAAAGCTGCACGGGAATACCTGATTACAAGCGAAGCCTTTCAAAAAATGCAGGTATCCCAAGACCGCATTCAGCTGCGCCAGTTCAACGAAGTAAAAAGCCGTTGCAAGGCGGATCAGGAAACCAAACACACGCTGAAATATGGGTTTTTCTTGGGCGAGGAAACCATCGATATCGTTGGCCATCAAACGCAAGAGGGGTTCCGCATCTGCCCGGATTGCAGCGAGTTTTGACAGAGACAAAACCAAACCGAAAGACAGGAACCGGCTTTTTTATGCCATCCGGCCTCCTCTTTGCAATTTTGTCTTGCAATTCCAGCGGTTTTTGTTTATCATAAAATCAGGAATTTATGGAAAGGAAATGCTTATTCTATGAACGTGAACGATTATGTAAACCTCATTCACATGGCCGAGCGGCTGAAGGATACCCCCCGGCATTGCTTCACCTCCGGCGGCCGCCGGGAAAGCGTGGCGGAACATTGCTGGCGCATTTCCCTGATGGCCTATTTTTTGCAGGATGAATTCCCCGGCATCGATATCAATAAAGTAATCAAAATGTGCATCATGCACGATATGGGCGAAGCGTTCACCGGCGATATTCCCGTTTTTGATAAAACCGAAGCCGATGAAGCCAAGGAAAGCAGCGTGCTGAACACCTGGGTGCAATCCCTGCCCGAGCCCTACCGCACGGATCTGACGGCGCTGTATGCCGAAATGGATGCCCTGGAAACCCTGGAAGCCAAGGTCTATAAATCCATGGACAGCTTGGAAGCCGTTTTCCAGCACAACGAAAGCGATATCAGCACCTGGGAAGACCATGAATATGACCTGAACCTGAATTACGGCTGGGATAAGGTGGCGTTCTCCGAATACACCACCGCCATCCGCCAAACGCTTCAGGATGAAACCAAACTGAAAATTGCCACCGAAAAAGACGAAGAAGGGGTGTTCAAGCATGGTGAATGTGAATGGTAAGTGGGCGTTTATTACCGGCGCCGCCCGTGGCATCGGGTATCTGACGGCCCTGTTCCTGGCGGATCAGGGGTGCAACCTGGTGCTGCATGGCCGCACCAAGGCCCATTGCGAAAAAGTGCTGAACGAAGTGAAGCAAAAGGGCGTTCAGGCCTATGCCGTGGAAGCGGAATTTACGGATATGGATCAGGTGAAGGCCATGCTTCAGGAAATTGACAGCCTGAACGTGCCCATCGATTTTGTGGCCAATAACGCCGGCATGCAGGTGGCCTACCGCAACGATTACTGCAATACCCCGGTGGAAGATTACGAAAAATCCTTCGCCATCAATACCATCGCCCCGGCGCTGATTATGTATCATTTCCTGCCCAAGATGAAGGAAAAGGGCTTTGGCCGCATCCTGAACACCACTTCCGGCATCCGGCTGGATCCCCAGCAGGCCGGCTATTCCGCCAGCAAGGCGGCTTTGGATAAAATCACTATTGACCTTGGTTCCACCGTGCAGGGCA
>JAZUQI010000171.1:0-4818 GCA_045605625.1 Clostridia bacterium | reverse complement strand
GTATCCCACGTATCTTCAGCTCAAAGAAAACTGATAATTGGAGGAAGCAACAATGTTGAAGCTTAATCTGCAGCTTTTCGCCCATAAAAAAGGTATGGGCTCTACCCGTAACGGCCGCGACAGCGAAAGCAAGCGTCTTGGCCCGAAGCGTGCCGATGGTCAGTTCGTTCTGGCCGGCAATATCCTGGTTCGTCAGCGCGGCACCAAAGTGCATCCCGGCCTGAATGTGGGCATCGGCAAGGACGATACCCTGTTCGCCAAGGTGGACGGCATCATGCGCTTTGAACGCAAGGGTAAGTTCGACAAGCAGGTGAGTGTGCATCCCGTTGTGACGGAAGCTGCCGCTCAGTAACAAAACCGGTACACGAGGGGCTGTTTCGCAAAAACGAAGCAGTCCCTTTCTGTTTATTTTGGAGGGAGAAAACGCCATGCATCTGGAAACGGAACGGCTGCTGCTGCGCCCTTTTACCTGGGATGATTTTGACGTATGTTATCGGATTGCTGCCGATGCAGGCACCACCCGTTACCTGTATTGGTGGGGCAATGCCGGCTCCACCCCGGAAGGGGATGCCAACCGCTTTTTGGAACGGGTGGTGGGCGGCTGGGAAAAGCAGCCGGTGACGGCCCGGGATTTTGCCCTGATTTTGAAAGAAACCGGCGAAGTGATTGGCGACGGCAGCATCGAGGAACTGGGGGACGGCACCGCCGAAATTGGCTGGATTCTGCTTCCGGAATTCCGGGGGAAGGGCTACGTTACCGAAATGGCCCGGGAGCTTTTGCGCTTCGGCTTTGAAGAAAAGGGCGTTAAGAAGATCATCGCCACCTGCGATGCCCGGAACCAGAAAAGCCGCAGCGTGATGGAGCGGCTGATGATGCAGCCGTTCAACATTGCCTACGGCGCCCGGCCTATGAAGGAAATGGATGGCTTTCCCGGGGATGAAATGACCTATGCCCTCACCAAAGAACAATACGAGGGCTGGCAGGAAGCCGGGGAAATGGAAAAGCTGCCCTGTGAATTCCATGGCTTTATGGAACTGCCGGATTTGACGGATGGGGAAATTCGCCTCATCTGCTACCGGAAAGACCCGGCGGACCCGGTGAAAAAATGGGTGCCGGCCTATCATTTCTATATCACCAAGGGCAGCGAAAAAGTGGGGCAGATTTCCTTGCGGGTGGGCTATTGCCCGGGGCTGTATGTGGGCGGCAATATTGGCTATGGCGTGGATGAAGCATACCGGGGACGGGGCTATGCCGGAAAGGCCTGCAGGCTGCTTTTGCCCGTGATGGCATACCACAAAATGCCTGTGGCCCTGATTACCAACGATGTGAATAACCACAAATCCCGCCGGGTGTGCGAAAAGCTGGGGCTGAAGTGGCTTCGGCAAATGGATGTGCCCATGAATAACGAAATGTATGAAAAGGGCACACGCCGGGTGAATATTTTTGCGCTGGAGGCGGAATGATGGGTTACATCATGGATTTGCGGAAAATTGTGGGCCATCGGAAATTGCTCATGCCCGGGGCCGGGGTGTTTCCCATCCAGGATGGCAAGGTGCTGCTGCAAAGAAGGAAGGATAACGGCCTGTGGGGCGATCATGGCGGCAGCGTGGAACTGAGCGAGAAGGTGGAGGATGCCGTCCGCCGGGAAATGCAGGAGGAAACAGGGCTATTGCCCGGCAAGCTGGAATTTCTGGGCATCTATTCCGGCCCGGAAATGGATTATGTGTATCCCAATGGGGATCAGGTTTCCATCATTGGCATGTATTTCACCTGTACGGATTTTTCCGGCACGGTGCGCCTGCAGGCGGAGGAAGTGACGGAGCTGAAATGGTTCCCCCTGGATCAGCTGCCTCGGGCGGAGGAAATTTCCCCCATGAGCCGCAGGCCGCTGTTTGATGCGGCGGAGAAATACCGGAATTTGCAGAAAAACGAGGGTTAAGAACGTGATTGGTACGCTTGTGAATGTGGCGGCGGTGATTGTGGGTTCGCTGCTGGGGTTGTTATTGCGCAAAGGGTTTCCGGAAAAAATGAAAACCACGGTAACCACTGGCATGGGCCTGTGCGTGGTGTTGATTGGCATGCAGGGGGCGCTGAGCACCCAGAACGTGCTGCTGGTGATTCTTTCCGTGGTGCTGGGCAGCATTTTGGGTTCCCTTTTGAAAATTGAGGAACGGCTGGATAAACTGGGCCTTTCCCTGCAGAAAAAATTTGCTGCCAAGGATGGCAACGATAATTTCGCCAAGGGCTTTGTCAACGCTACCCTGATTTATTGCGTGGGGGCCATGGCCATAGTGGGCAGTATTGATTCCGGCCTCCGGGGCAATCATGATACCCTGTTTGCCAAATCCCTGCTGGACGGGGTGATGAGCATTGCCCTGGCCAGCACCATGGGCATCGGCGTGATGCTGTCCGCCGTGGCGGTATTGATTTATCAGGGGGGCATTGCCCTGCTGGCCCAGCTGGTGGAGCCGCTGCTGACCTCCGCCATGATTACCGAAATGAGTGCCGTGGGCGGCGTTTTGATTATGGCCATTGGCTTTAACCTTTTCCGGAAGGAGCATATTCCCGTGGGCGATATGCTGCCTGCCATTTTCCTGCCGCTGGTGCTTACCCTGATTATGTGAAGATGAAGATTATTGTTGAAAAACAAAAAAGGCTTTTACGGGTGATGGCGCAGGAAAGGGAGGTTTTTTCCTGCCCTGTTGCCCTTGGCTTTGCCCCGGAAGGGAATAAGGAGAGGGAAGGGGATGGCAAAACCCCGGAAGGCCGCTATTTTGTGTGCCTGAAAAAGCAGGGGAAATATGGCCCCTCCCTTGGCATCAGCTATCCTTCCCTGCAGGACGCCCTGCGGCTTGATGCGGAAGAAGAATTGGTGCGGTGCATTCGTGAACGGGAAGGGCAGGGCGTGCGGCCCCCCTGGGGCAGCTTCATGGGCGGTGAAATTTACATCCATGGCGGCGGTGCACAAACGGACTGGACCGCCGGGTGCATCGCCCTGAATGATGCGGATGCGGAGACATTGTATGCCCTGTGCGATGAAGGCACGGATGTGGAAATATTGCCGTGATGGCTGCAATGCTGAAAGGAAACGATCTTTTGAAGGAAACGATGAATGCGCCAAAACCGTGCAGAAAGGCCATGCGCCTGAAAGCATTTTCGTATAATACAGCAGGTGCCTATTTTTTGACGATTTGTTCTGCCGGTAAACGGTGCATTTTTTCGACGATTCATGTAGGGGAGGGGCTTGCCCCTCCCGTTGTTGCGCTAACGAAGTATGGGAATATTGCGAAAACGCAATTGATGGTATTGGAAGAGCGGTTTGAGCAAGTGGAAATTGATTCTTATGTGATCATGCCAAACCATATTCATCTCATTCTTTTATTGCATGATGCGGGAGGGGCAAGCCCCTCCCCTACGGTATCGGATATCGTAGCTGTGTTTAAATCCCTGACAACAAGGGAATGCAAGCGGTATGGGATGGAGGGAAAGGTGTTTCAGCGTTCCTTCTATGACCATATTATCCGCTCGCAGCAGGATTACGATACAAAAAAACGGTATATTTTTGAAAATCCTCAGCGATGGCTGGGGGATGCATTGTACACGGAAAATTTTACGGATAAGCCATTGATTTAGCGGACGAAAGGAGGCCAATTATGGAAATCTGGGATGCTTATTATGCGGATGGAACCAAGGCCGGTGTGGATCTGGTACGGGGTGAACCGGTGCCGGAAGGGCTGTATCATTTGGTGAGCGAAATTCTGGTGCGGCATCGGGATGGGGATTATCTTCTGATGCAGCGCTCCTTTGAAAAGCCCAATTACCCCGGGGCTTGGGAGGCCAGCGCCGGGGGGTCCGCCCTGAAAGGGGAGGATGCCCTTGCCTGCGCCATCCGGGAAACAAGGGAAGAAACCGGCCTCTTTGGCAAAATGGAAAGGATTCTGCCGCCCTATTACCACCGGGATACGGTGTATCACACCTTTCTTTGCATCACCGATTGCGATAAGCATAGCGTGACCTTTCAGGAAGGGGAAACGGTGGCTTACCGGTGGCTGGATGAAGCGGCGTTTATTCGGTTTCTTTATTCCGATGAATCCATTCCGGTGCAGCGGTTTCGGCTGGAACCCTGGCTGAAGAAGATGGGCTATTTGAAGTGATAATACAAAAGCAAGCTTGTACAATGCAGATTGTGGCCGTGGGTCTGGTTATCAGGGGGCTTCTCGCCCCCTGCACCCCCCGGCAGGGGGATTCCCCCTGCACCCGGTTTGCGATGGGGAATGGATAAGCGGCCGTGGCATTTCCGCATGGGACGTGAGGGAACGAAGGAAACTGTTCCACGGGCATAATGAAAACAAAAGAGGCTGACATGGAAAATAAGATTTTCCTGTCAGCTTTTTTCGTTTTCCACGGATGCACAGCATGCGGCAGGCGGCGGAATGCCGCCCAGCCCGTGGAAAACAAGATTCTGAATGCTGTATTTTGGCTCCACCTCATCCGACAGCCTTCGGCTGTTACCTTCCCCTCCAGGGGAAGGCTTTTGGTTGACTGGCAGCGGAGGTAAGGGGCAAGGCCCTTCCGGGTTCCCTATACAACGCCGGGAAAGTGCTTGCATGAAGCACTTTGTAATATCCGGTACCGGGTGCAGGGACAATGTCCCTGCTGGGGGTGAAGGGGGCAAAGCCCCCCTATTGGTTTCCCCTGCATCATCGGAACATTGATTGTATAATGCACTTTACACGAACCGGAGAATGGGAGCAGGGACAATGTCCCTGCTGGGGGGTGGAGGGGGCAAGGCCCCCCTATTGGTTCCCCCTGAAACAT
>JAZUQI010000170.1:0-9524 GCA_045605625.1 Clostridia bacterium | reverse complement strand
TTGATAGGCGCTGCTTTCCGCCAAACAAGGCAGGGCAAACAGCAAAAAAAGCAACGCACAAATTCCTTTCTTCATAGAGGGCACCCTCCCCTGACATTACTTTCTGTCCCTATTTTACCATATTTTCCTTCTTTTGCAAGCTGCCCCTTTTCCCTCAAAAAGGGGACAAAAATAGCGCTGCCGAATGTTCCGGCAACGCTATTTCTTTTATTTACTCTTCTGTCAAAGCGCAGGGAAAGCGGCCCACCTTTATGTTATCTTCTTTCCGGCAGCGCAATACCGGAAGGGGATGCTCTGCCACCTGAAAGCGGTAATCCTGGCCGAAAGTGGAAATGTGCTTTTCAATCACCTGATGGCTCAGCACCGTTTCCAAATCCCCGTTCACCATGTGCTGATAGCGGAAGAAATCCGCATCCTTTTCCAGGTTCTCCACCGGGGTGTAGCTCTCCCGGCAGGCGGTAATCTGGGCCGTGGTGGCCAGCACAGCCCGCACATGATCAATATTGCTTTCCAGTTTCAAGGGCGCCGGGAAGGTGCCCTCCCCGATCACCTGGGGATAATCCTTCTTTTCTTCCTTCCGAAGCAGTTTCAATGCTTCGTGCAAATGGCTCAGTTCCACGTCCACCATCTGCCCCCACACCTTTTTGATGCAGGCATCCGTTTCCGTCTCATAGCAGCTCCAGTACAAATAGCATTCGGTGTACTGGTGCATCAAAAGGTTTTCCAGCCACGTGGCTTTGGGATCCATCAAGGCACCGTAGTGGGTCACGTGCTGTTCTTCAATCATGCCAATTTCCCGGTACAGGGCCCGGCCCGGGGTATTGGGATAGGCGGCGCACACGTTCATGTAATAATTCATGGTTTGCTGTTCGGCGGCGGTAATGATGCCCACCGTCAGCTTGGTTTGGGGGGCGCAGGTTTTGTTATCAATGGGCCGCTTCACATCATCAAAGGGATAACGGTGATGGGCAATGGTGGGCCTGCCGGGCATGATTTCCGTGTAGCGCCCCACCAGCTGTTCCGCATGGCAGCCGTCTTCCAGTTCCATAAAATCGGCGTAGCGGTAGAGATGGTCAAAATCCTCCAGCAGGGCAAAGTTCAGGGCATTGCGCACATATTCATCCGGCTCCCGTTTGGCCAGATGGGCAGTTAAATCCACCGCCAGCTGTTCATAGCCAATGGTATGCTCCAGCATGGTTTCGTCATCCGGCTTCAGGGCTGCCACCAGCTTTTGCTGCTGCTGTTCGCTGCGGCGAAGAAGGGCCAGGGCTCGCCGCACATCCCCGTTCATGCAATTGCGGTGGAACTGATGGGAAAACCACACGTTTTCAAATTCCGTGCCGTTCATCAGTATCACCCGGGTGCGGGTATAGGGGTTTACGGTGTGCTTATCGTAAGGCCTGGGGGTAAGATCGCACCAGTTCATCAGCTGTTCATCCAACAGGCATCCTTTTTCCAAAAAGGGATTCATACGTGGTCCTCCTTTTTCTGTGTTCCCTTTCATTGTATTCCAAACCAGATTTCCTTATACATTTTCTGCCCCTTCTGTTGACACAAAAGCTCCATCCGGCTAAAATAGAGGCAGCCGGTTTATACCAATGAAACGGAGTGAATGCAGGAATGGCCATTCTGATGATTTTTATTTTTCTTCCCATTGCAGGCATTCTGGCGGCCAATTTTCTCTTTAAGCGCACCTATCAGGATAAGCGCATGCGGAAAAAGGGCCAAATGCCCTACCAATACCTGCTGGTGGATAACGATAACACCCTGATGGATTTCAACGCAGCGGAATACAAGGCCCTGCGCCAGACGCTGCGGGAAGCCGGTTTGCCTGCGGATGATGCCACCTGCCAAACCTACCACCACATCAACGATGCCCTGTGGAAGGCCCTGGAAAGGGGCGAAACCACCCAGGGCGAACTGAAAGTGGAACGCTTCCGCCAGCTGCTTTCCCATCTTGGCTGCAGCAGCATGGAGGCCGAATCCCTGGCCGCAACCTACGCCAATAACCTTGGCAATTATGCCGATCTTCTGCCCGGCGCAGAGGAATTCATCCAGCGGCTTCACGGCAAGATGAAAATTGCACTGGTTTCCAACGGCGTCAGTGCCATTCAGCGCAGCCGCCTGTCCCTGTGCCCTCTCACGCCCCTGTTTGATGCCATCATCATCAGTGAGGAAGTGGGCGCCGCAAAGCCGGACCCCAAAATGATCCTCCTGGCGCTGGAACAGCTTGGCTGCACGGATAAAAAGCAGGCCGTCCTCATGGGCGACAGCCTTTCTGCGGATATTCCGGCGGCCCAGAATGCCGGTATTGACAGCATCTATTTCTGCCAGAAGGGCATGCAGAAAAATACCGCCACCTACACCGTCACCAGCCATAAAGAAGCCCTGCGGCTTTTGCTTCCCCCGGAAGATTTGCACTGAACATAAAAAACGCACCGAAGTTTTTTCTTCGATGCGTTTTTTCTTCATTTCCATATTCTGTTCAGTAAATTTTTCACTTCGGTATTTCGCAAAAGCAGCGGCCCGGCCACACACGCAATCACAACGCCCATCACGCCCTGCCCCACGTTTCCCATAATGGCGGCTGCCGCTCCCAGGCCATAGCCCAGCAATAAAGCCTCAAATACAAAATACCCGATTACCATATAGATTTCAGCCACCACGCCGGAAAGCAGCATGGGCAGCAGCATTTTTTTGTTTTCCATCTTCGCCATAAGCTTCCGGAACAGGAAGGCCCCGCAATAAGCCATTACGCTTTTGATAATCAGCGTGGCCACGGCATACTGCATATACCCGGCCAGCACATCCGCCAGCATGCTGCCAATTCCGGCAGCAATGGCTGCATACACCGGGTTCATCAGAAAGGCCCCCAGCAGCAAAATGCCGTCTCCCAGGTTCACATACCCACCGGTGGCAGGAACGGGAATGCGTATAAGCATCGTCCCCACGCATATCAGCGCCGCAAACAGCGCCGCCATCACCAGCTGAAACACCTTGTTTTCTCTGCTTTTCATTCTTCCACCTCCACGGATAAGTACTATACTCATGCTGGCAGAGTATACCACCTGTTCCCTACGTTGTCAACGAAAATTCAGGGAAAAAACAATGCTTTTCGCTCGCATCAAAAGGATATTTATGTCCCTTATTTCATTGCCCATTCTGCACATTTTCCTTGCCAAAAAAGCGGAAATTCCGTACAATAAAAAGGACAGCAATTTGCAAAATATTTCATCTTCATATTTTCACATCAGAAAGGAAGGACTTGCTATGAAAAAGCTTGGTTTTAATCCCTATCTGCCCTCCTGGGAATATATTCCCGATGGCGAACCCTATGTGTTTGACGGCCGGGTGTACGTCTACGGCTCCCACGATTTCTTCAACGGCTATGTGTTCTGCATGGGGGATTATGTTTGCTGGTCCGCCCCGGTGGATAACCTGGCCGATTGGCGCTATGAAGGCGTGATTTACCCCCGGAATGAAGACCCCATGAACAAAGACGGCGCCATGTGCCTCTACGCCCCGGATGTTACCGTGGGCCCCGATGGCCGCTATTACCTCTACTATGTGCTGGATCATCTGGATATTGTGGCGGTGGCCGTGTGCGATACCCCGGCCGAGCGCTATCAATTCCTGGGCCATGTGCATTACCCGGACGGCACCCTCTATGGCCGCAAGGAAGGGGATGAACCCCAGTTTGACCCCGGCGTAATGACGGAAGGCGATACCACTTACCTCTACACCGGCTTCTGCGCCCGGGGGGATAAGGGCCGCCACGGCGCCATGATGGTGGAGCTGGAAAAGGATATGCTCACCATCAAGGGCGAAAAAACCTTCGTGGTGCCCGGCGTGGAATACGCAGCCGGCACGGAATACGAAGGCCACGCCTTCTTTGAAGCCCCCTCCATCCGCAAGCACGGCGATACCTATTACTTCGTTTATTCCTCCACCCCCATGCACGAACTTTGCTATGCCACCAGCAAAAACCCCCGGGAAGGCTTCCGCTACGGCGGCGTCATCGTTTCCAACTGCGATTTGCATATCGGCGATGAACCCACCCTGCCCAAGGCCTATGGCGGCAACAACCACGGCAGCATCGTGGAAATCAACGGCCAGTGGTATATCTTCTACCACCGCCAGACCAACGGCAGCTGGTACAGCCGCCAGGGCTGCCTGGAAAAAATTGAGATCCTGCCGGATGGCTCCATCCCCCAGGTGGAAATGACCTCCTGCGGCCCCAACGACGGCCCCCTGCCCGGCAAAGGCGAATACCCGGCTTACATCGCCTGCCACATTTTCGATGAAAAACGGCAGTTCATGTCCGGTGCCCCCGGCCATGCCTATGTAACCCAGGACGGCAAGGACGGCGATGAAATTCCCGGCCATATTGCCCAAATTCATGATACCACCACCATCGGCTTCAAGTATTTCGATTTTGAGGATGTTTCCAAAATCACCCTGATGGTGCGGGGCTATGGCCACGGCGGCAAATTCCAGATCAAAACCGAAAAGTACGGCGAAGTGCTGGCGGAAATTCCGCTTTACAACACCAATATCTGGACGGCGTTTTCCGCCCCCATTGCCCTGCCCAAGGGCGTTCATCCCCTGTATATCACGTATGTGGGCGGCGGCAATCCCATGCTGAAATCCGTCATCTTTGAATGAGGCACGAAAGGAGGCTTCCCTCATGAAAAAAGCCACCATCACCCTCCACCCCTCCTTCACCATCGGCGAAATCTCCCCCCGGCTGTACGGGGCGTTTCTGGAGCCCATCGGCTCCATGGTGAACGGCAGCATGTATAACCCCAAACACCCTACCGCTGATGAACAGGGCTTCCGGCAGGATTTTGTTCAGGGCCTGAAGGCAGCTAATCTTCCCTGTGTGCGCCTGCCCGGGGGCAATTTCGTGTCCGGCTGGAACTGGAAGGATTCCATCGGCCCCATGGCCCAGCGTAAAGCCCACCTGGACCCGGCCTGGTTCCAGTATATTCCCAACGACGTAGGCCACGATGAATACCTGCAATGGGCGGAAAAGTGCGGCGCTGAAGCCCTCTATACCGTGAACCTTGGCACCGGCACCCTGCAGGATGCCATGGACTGCGTGGAATACACCAATTTTGAAAGCGGCACCTATTGGGCTGACCTGCGCAGGAAAAATGGCCACGCCGCTCCCTACCGGGTGAAAACCTGGTATCTGGGCAATGAAATGGACGGCCCCTGGCAAATTGCCTCCTATCAGAAGGATCCTCGCTCTTACGGCGTGCTGGCCCACGAAACTTCCAAGGCCATGAAGTGGATTGATTCCACCATCGAAACCGTGGCCTGCGTTTCCTCCTCCCCCCACCTGAACCATTACCCGGATTGGGATCGGCAGGTGCTGGAACAGTGCTATGAAACGGTAGATTATATTTCCCTGCATCATTATCATTCGGCACCCATCGGAAACACCGCCGCATTGCTTGCCGGTTATCAATCTTTTGAGGATTATATCCGCACGGAAATCAGCCTGTGCGATTATATCCAAACGAAAAAACGGGTAAAGAAAAAGATGATGCTGTCCTTCGATGAATATGCCGCCTCCTATCGCCCGGCCAACGGCGTGCATCTGGGCGTGGGCGGCCAGCAGCATGATATGAACTTCTATTCCTTCGACCCCAACCGCAAATATGTGCGCCATGACCCGGATGACTGGTCCACCCGGCGCATGTTCCCCAAATCCGGCGAAATGCCAAGAACCCTGGCTTCCGCCTCCATTTTGCTGACGCTGCTTCGCCATGCGGATCGTATCCAAATTGGCTGCGCCACCGGCGGCCTTGGCCAGCTGTGCGCTACGGACAGGGAACACGTTTGGAAATCCGCCGCTTACTACCCCATGACCCAAATGATGCGCTATGGCCGGGGCACCTCCCTGCAAACCGTGGTTTCCTGCGAAACCTACGATGTGGAGCCCTACGCCATTGACGATATGAACCAGTACGGCGGCTTTGAAAAGGTGCAGTTCATCCAGTCTGCCGCTGCCCTGAACGAAGAAAAGGGCGAACTAACCCTCTTTGTACTCAATGCCGATCCGGAAGAGGATCATGAGCTCACCCTGGATGCCCGTTCCTTCCCCGGCTATCAGTTTGCGGAGCATTCTTCCCTTTTCTCCACAGACCCCGATGCCTATAACGATTTTGATCATCCCATGGCCATCGTGCCCTGCACCATGCCGGATACCAAATGCGAAAAAGGCATGCTCACCGCCGTTTTGCCCCCCATGAGCTGGAATATGATTCGGTTCACGAAGGAGTAAAAAAGGAATTCAGAATGAAGAATTAAGAATTCAGAATTGTAAGTGTTTTCACAAAACAGGCGTTCCTTCCTTTCTTCCGCCGTCGGTGAACCAAAGCCTTCCCCTTTGAGGGGAAAAGGTCAGGCGCAGCCTGATGGATGAGGTGGAAAAAACATCATACGAAATAGAGCTGAGAGAAAGCAATCTTTCCCTCAGCTTTTTTCTTCCCTTTACACAACGTAAAAATTTTTCAACTTTTTTTACAAAGTGCGCTTGACATTCTTTGCAAAGTATACTATACTTATTTTGCAAAGTCGACATTGCATTTTTAGAAACGAGGTTTTCCCATGGAAACGAAAATCAAGGAATTAAGAAAGGCCAATAAAGTATCCCAGGAGGAACTGGCCCTGGCGGTGGGCACCACAAGGCAAACCATCACTTCCATCGAAACCGGGAAATACATTGCCTCCCTGCCCCTGGCCTATCGCATTGCCAAATATTTCAAACTGCCCATTGAAGAAGTATTCATGCTGGAGGAGGAAGAAATCAAATGAACCTGACTGCTTATAGAAAAACCGTGGAACGCCGTTTGCAAATCATTCGCTGCCTGGTGGCCCTTTTTCTGATTGCCCTGGTGGCCATGCGGCTGTATGTGCACATTCCGGAAGATGATCCCCGGAATTTCATCACCGGCATGATCACCGGTATGGGCTGCGCCGGCAGCATCATTGCCGCCATCATCACGGTGCAGCAAACCAAGGCCCTGAAGGATGAAAACAAATTGCGTCAATTATACATTGCAGAACACGATGAACGCTGCCGCCTGATTCTGCAAAAGGCCGGCCATCCCATCATCATCTATCTTTCCCTGTGCCTGATTGCCGCCGGGATGATTGCCGGGTTTTTCAACATTGCCATCACCATCGCCCTGACGGCGGCCGCCATTTTCCAGCTGTTGGTCAGCTGCATTGTGAAGTTCGTCTGCATGAAGAAGATGTGATATGTTTCCGCATTTAAAAAAGGCCCGAAGGCCTTTTTTTATTTCAGGTTCATGGCGTGCTGTTTCAGTTCGGCATGACGGCGTTTCTTTTCCTGATAGAGAATTTCGTCGCTTTCGTGGATGCACTGCCCCATGGTCAGCCCTTCTCCCAGCTCAAACAACGCCGCCCCCACGGATGCACCCACCGTGAACCGGGCTGTTTTATTGAATTCCTTTAAGTATGCTTCAAACTTCTCCCGGAAATGCCGGGCCCCTTCTTCCCCGCAATCGGGAATGAACACCCAGTATTCATCGCCGCCAAACCGGGCCGAGATGGCCCCTTCCGGCGCAGCGGCCAGGATGGCATTGGCAATGGTTTTCAGGGCCAGGTCGCCGCCGGCCTGATGGCCGTAGGTATCGTTGATGGCCTTTAAGTTATCCAAATCCAGGGAGAGCAGGCACACCTGCTTATGCTCCGCACACATTTGCTTCCAATGTTCATTCAGTTGTTCTTCAAAGCCACGGCGGTTGTAGATGCCCGTCAGCACATCGGTGATGGAAGAACGGCGGCGTTCCTCATACAGCGCTTCCAGTTTGAACTGGCTGGCCAGGTTCCTTAAAGCAATGGAAATAATGATGTTCCAATGCATATAGAACATGCTGGGGGTTTCGCCATCCTGAAGCTGCATCACGGTGTAGCCGAAGGTGCTTTCCCGCTGGTGCAGAAGATGAATGTAGAAGGCCTGAGGTTCATCCGCCCGTTCCGCAATGGAGGGCAAAATGCATTCCCGGTTAAAGCGGATATTGGGCACCCCACAATCCTTCCTGTCCTGCACGCAGGAAATCAGCCGCACATCGGGGGTGATTTTTTCCGCAAAGCCGTTTTCATCCTCAAACAGGCACAGGTAAAAATCCCGCATGGTGGGGGTATCCCCCAGTTTCCGCATCACCGTTTCATGAATGCTTTCGTAGGTTTCGGCGGCATTCAGTTCAATGCAGAAATAGGTTTGGCTCACTTCCCGCTGGCGGATGCCCCGGAGGGTTTGGTTGAAATTGCGGATTTTCAGGTATTGGTCTTCTTCCTCATCCGGGCCTTTGCAGCCGCAGCTATGCCGAATCTGGAAGCTGCCGGGCAGCTTCACATGCTGATGGGGCAAAATGGATTCCCCACGGCTTACGGCCTGAATGCGCTGATCCAGCATTTTCATGGCGGTTTCCAGCATGCCGGTGTAATCCTGCCCCACGGTGGTGAGGGTGATGCGGGAAAGGCTTACATTCTGCACATTATCAAAGCCGGTAATCACCACATCTTCCGGCACGGAATAGCCATGGGCAAACACTTCTTCAATGAGGGCATAGGCCATATAATCGTTGGCGCACACGATGGCTTCCGGCCACCTTTCCCGTTCATCCCCCAGGAAATAATCGTAGGCCAAATCAGCCCCCTTGGTCCACATACTGCCGTAATAAATGGCATTTGGAGGCAGGGGAATATTCCGCTTTTCCATTTCCTCCCGATAGCAAAGCAGCCGGGCTTCGCTATCCGGATGGCCTTCATACCCGGCCTGGAAGCAGATTTTGCGGTATCCATGATCGTCCATCAGATGGGCCAATAAGGGGCGGATGGCATCGTTATCATCGGTATATACGCTGTCGTACTGAATGCGGCTGTCCCGCACGCACACAATGGGGCACTTCACCCTATTTTCCAGCATATCCAGCAGCGCTTCCCGGAAGCCGGGCATATCGTAGGAATCCGGCATCACTAAAATGCCGTCCATCTTTTCCACCGGCGCAAAGGCAAACATGCCTTTTTCCTGTTCATCGTAATGGTTCACGCTGTCCCGATAGCCCACGGTGAAAAAATAAAACACATCATAGCCCATTTCCCGGGCCATTTTTTGTGTAATCTGCTGGGCGATGGCCTGAAAATCCGTATCGGCCCGATTCATGAACACGCCAATGGTTTTCCGCTGATTGGTAATCATAGAAGACGAGTGCCTCCTTTCCTTCCAATTTTCCATAGGAATACGATCATAATTACATCTAAAGGTATTATAGCACAAATCGGTGCAATTTCAAACCATAAATTTGTAAATAAATCCACTATTTTGTGCCAAAAAATAGTCATATTGTGTGGTAAAGGGAAAAGGCCCCGTATTGTCAAAGAACAGGCGGTTATGGTATAATAAGGAATAGGAATCTGCTTGCAGATTCCGGGTTGCCGGGCGGCGGTTCGTTTTCCGCATGGCAACAATCACGGTAAAATAAGGG